>NZ_CP041235.1:2100000-2320257 GCF_014905115.1 Sulfurimonas sediminis | reverse complement strand
TTATATTGTTTTCTATATAATAGTGAAAAATGTTTTAAAGGCCTTAAATGACTATACTTGGTATAGATCCCGGAACCAGAAATATGGGGTATGCACTTATTTCGTTACAAAATTCAAAAATATCGCTTATTGAAGCGGGACTTATAAAAATGAAGGCAGAAGATTTACAGTTTCAAATACCACAAATGGTTGAAGGATTGAGCAGTATATTTGAAAATCATGTTATTGACGAAGTAGCCATGGAAGATATTTTTTATGCTCATAATCCGGCAACCACAATCAAACTGGCACAGTTTCGCGGGGCAATAATGCTGAAACTTCTGCAGGAATTCGGACAGTTTCATGAATATACGGCTTTACAGGTGAAAAGAGCACTGACGGGCAAGGCAAAAGCACAAAAAGAACAGGTAGCATTTATGGTTCAGCGCCTGTTAAACATAAAAAAAGAGATCAAACCTCTTGATATATCAGATGCCATGGCTGTAGCCATAACACACTCTCAGAGAGTGAAATTAAAGAAATAGAATTTTATATGTTTTTATTTCAGGACAAATTCTTCCTGCGGTCTGAGCCTTACATGAAAACATATAAAATTTAACTAACACTAAAAGGAAAAAACAGATGTCAAAATTTGAAAATGTAACAATAACAAAAGAGGCAAATATTTATTATGACGGAAAAGTAACGAGCAGAACGGTTGAATTTCTTGACGGAAGCATAAAGTCTTTGGGCATCATGCTGCCGGGTGAATATACTTTTAATACAGCCGATAAAGAGATTATGGAAATAATGAGCGGTGATGTGGAAGTGAAACTGCCGGGTGAAGAGTGGCGTACACTTGTGACCCCTGAAATTTTTACAGTACCGGCCAACTCTTCATTTGAAATAAAAATAAAGAGTGTGACCGATTACTGCTGTTCTTATATAAAATAAATTTTAATTACTGTGTTTTGAAGCAAGAGAGACAAGTGAATTTATATCAAGAGCACCACTGACTCTTTCTACTTCACGGCCATTTTTAAAGACGATGATAGTCGGAATTGAACGAATTCCAAAACGTGCACCCAGATTCTGCTCATTTTCAGTATTTACTTTTGCAAAAAGTGCTTTGAGTGGAAATTGAGTGGCAGCGCGTTCAAAATTCGGAGCCATCATTTTACATGGACCGCACCATGGTGCCCAAAAGTCAACTATTACAGAGATTTCACTGTTGACGATTACTTCATCAAAATTTGCATTTGTAAGTTCTATAGGTTTTGTGTCTAAAAGTGATTGTTTACACTTTCCGCAATTGGCTTTTTTATAACTCTCTTTTTTTGGAACATTGTTTAGTGCAAAACAGTGTGGACATACAATTTTCATAGAATTCTCCTTTTTGAGATGTATTTTACACTCTATTTGGCAATTGTAATGCTACTTTAGTTCCATTTGGAATTATTTTATGAAGATGCTTCTTTTTTGAATGATTCTATACGTTCTGCCATTCCATAATTTGGATTCTGTTTTGGCTCTAAAACGATTTGTGTCAATGTATTGTTGTCATGATTGATAATAACGGGAGCCAGGAAGTTGACTGTTGATTGTTCCAAAGGCTTTTGAATAAGCAAAATGGTGTATACACTTATCTCTGAATTGTCAGTAATTTTGAGTAACTCTTTTGTCTTTGCAGGAATTTCAAAAGGGTATTTGCGTAACATATAAGGGTTGACCAGAGTAAAAGATATAGCCGGATTTTGGCTGTCTTTCATAATAGAAAAAAGTTCATCTATTTCATTTATATCTACCTGCCTGGTATTTACAAATCCAAGTATTTCACCTTTTACCTCATATGTCATTGCTGTCCTTTAAAATTGTCCCTCTTTATATTTCAAATCTTTAGAAATGATATAGAGCGTCGAGTTTTTAATTGCTTGAATATTATAGCACGCTCCTATGCCAAATGCAAATTCTTTGTCTACATGTAAGAGACTTGCTCCGTCACTCATATTTATAAACTGTAACTTGCTTTGCTCAAGCAGTCTTGCATCTGTTACCTCTGTAAAATCAAGTGCTACGGTTATCCAGTCATAATCACGTGCGGCATCCTGAACTGCAAGAACCAATCTCAGATGGGTGGGTGAAATGACTTCAAGGGAACGCAAGTCGGTATTTTTAAAGCTGTCAAACCGCTCAAGGTCTATTGGCAACCGACACACTCCATGCTTCTGTCTTCCACATCACTTGCCATTTCCGGTGACTGTGAACGCAGATAATAGGTAGACTTGAGTCCCAGTTTCCATGCCAGCATATAAATTTCATTAAGATAACGCCCGCTTGCTTTATCGAGTGTTATAAAAATGTTGAGAGACTGCCCCTGGTCTATCCATTTTTGGCGTATAGCCGCTGCTTTTATGAGGACAGTCTGGTTTAAATCATATGCCGGAGTATAATAACTCCATGTTTCAGGTGAGAGATTTGGAACAACAACCGGAATTAATCCGCTGAGATTCTCTTCTGACCATTTTCGTTTAAAGACAGGCTCAATTGCCTGTGTCGTACCTGTTAAGATAGATATGGATGAAGTAGGGGCTACAGCCATCAGATAACCGTTTCGCATTCCCTGTTTTTTTACTTTGGCCCGAAGCTCATCCCATTCGTATTTTGAAGCAAAGAGTCCGCCACGGTCAACCAGATTTACAACTTCGGCGTTTGCATGGTCTTGAGGCATTATTCCTCTGCTCCATTTACTGCCTTCAAATTCAGGATAGCTTCCTTTTTCAACAGCCAAGTCGGAAGATGCGGAAACCGCGTTATAACAAACAGCTTCCATAATTTCGTCTATTTTGTCAAAATGTTCCTGACTTCCCCACATGATACCGGCTTCTGCAAGCATCTGTGCTTCGCCCATAACACCCAAACCGATAGAGCGGCTTCGCATGTTTGTGCGTTTTACTTTTTCAACGGGATAAAAATTCAAATCTATAACATTGTCCAAACATCTAATAGCTGTTGGAACAATTCTGTCTATGTCTTCTTTCGTATTTATGCGTGAAAGATTTATAGAGGCAAGGTTACAAACAGCCGTAGCGCCGTCAATTTTTTCTTTTTCCACAGCAAAAATAGGAAGTCCGCCCAGTGAATCCAAAGCAGTAACTTTTTTGGCGGGTTTTGTTATACCGCTGTCTACAGTTACCAACTCCTCTTCTTCATAACTAACACTGTCACCGTTTTCAAAAATAAACTTTATTTTATAATGGTTAGGTTGTGTGTTTTGAAAAATTTCTGTACAAAGATTGGAACTTCTGATAATTCCGTAATGATCATTCGGGTTTGCACGGTTGGCATTATCTTTAAAACAAAGAAACGGAGAACCTGTCTCAAAATAAGAAGTCAAAATCTTTTTCCATAAATCTTTTGCTTTGATTTTTTCTTTGATGATGCTCTCATCCTGTTCGAATTTGAGATAAAGTTTGTTAAACTCTTCACCATAGACATTTGTGAGTTCTCTGGTGTCATAGGGATCAAAAAGTGTCCAGATTGCATCTTCTTCTACACGTTTCATAAACATATCGTTTAGCCACAGAGACGGAAACAGGTCGTGAGCGCGACGACGCTCTTCACCAGAGTTTTTCTTTAGATCCAGGAAGTCGTTGATATCTATATGCCATGGCTCAAGGTAAACGGCGATAGCACCTTTTCTGGTACCGAGCTGGTCTACGGCGATGGCAATGTCATTTGTTATTTTTAAAAAGGGAATAGTACCACCTGCGGCATTTTTATGGCCGTCTATAAAAGAACCCATTGAACGAACCTGGGTCCAGTCCCAGCCGATTCCTCCACCAAATTTCGAAAGCATTGCCATCTCTTTATAGGTGTCAAATATACCTTCGATATTATCAGGAGTCGAGCCTATGTAACATGAACTTAACTGGTGTCTTGGAGTTCTTGCATTGGAGAGTGTGGGAGTGGCTAACATAACTTCGAATTTGCTTATCATGTTATAAAATTTGATGGCCCATTCTTGGCGGTTTTGCTCACGCTGTGCCAAAAACATCGCAATTGCCATAAACATATGCTGGGGCAGTTCTATGGGATTGGCATCTCTGTCTTTTATCAAATATCTGTCATAAAGTGTTTTTATGCCAAGATAGTTAAACTGCAGATCTCTTTCAGGTTTGATATGCTTTTCAAGTTCATCAAGATCATACATCTCTTTCAAACCCAAAAGTATGCGACCCTCTTTTTCCCCTTTTTCAAAATACTTTTCAAGTTTGCCGTATCCTGTAAATCCGTTGACCTGATGGTAAAGGTTAAACAGGAACAGACGTGAAGCTACAAATGTCCAGTTGGGTGCATCAATATCTATTTTATCTACTGCCGTTTTTATAAGTGTTTCTTGTATCTCTTTTGATGTTATGCCATCACGAAAGTGAATTTGTGCATCCACTTCGAGTTCACTCTGACTGACATTGGCCAAACCTTTCACTGCGGCAGATGTGTATTTTTGGATTTTGGATATATCAAGAGGCTCTGTTCGTCCGTTTCGTTTTATAACTGTTATCATTATAGTTTTTCTCCAACCAAATATATAAGTGCAATAATTATAGCTCCTGCAGTTATATTTATATTAATATTTTGTATGTTGATTTTCATAAGAAACCTTTATATTTTAATAAAAGTATCTTACCATCAAATACATTACTAAAAGATGAAATTTATTTAAAAACTCTTGCAAATATTTTATCTACATTTTTTGTATAGTAATCATAATTAAAACATTCTCTGATTACTTCTTCACTGAGTGAATTTCTTAATTCCTCATCAGCAAGCAAATGGTTCAGATAGAGACTCTCTCCATTTTCATTCACAGTAGGTTTGCCCTGTTGAATCTCTTCCCAGACTTTCATGGCATTTCTTTGTACGATTCTGTAGGCATCTTCACGACTCACACCCTGCAGAGGAAGTTCAAGTAAAACACGCTGTGAAAAAACAAGCCCGCCTGTCAGGTTGAGATTTTTCATCATATTTTCAGGGTATACAGTCAGGTTTGCGATAACATTATTCATGCGGTGAAGCATAAAGTCACTAGTAATAAATGCATCAGGCAGCCAAAAACGTTCTGTTGATGAGTGGGAGATGTCGCGTTCATGCCAAAGAGCTACATTTTCCATAGCAGGGTTTGCATATGCTCTAATCATACGTGCAAGTCCTGTTATATTTTCTGTCAGAATCGGGTTACGTTTGTGCGGCATTGCAGAAGAACCTTTTTGCCCTTTTGCAAAATACTCTTCACACTCATAGACTTCTGTTCTTTGCCAGTGACGAACCTGAACGGCAAATTTTTCTATAGAGCTTGCCAGTAATGCCAAGGCAGTTGCCAATCTTGCATAACGGTCACGTTGTACAACCTGGTTTGAAACCGGAGCAGGTTTAAGACCGAGTTCTTCACAGGTATACTCTTCAAGTTCCAAAGGAGCATGTGCAAAGTTACCCATAGCACCGCTTACCTGTCCGACTGCTATAACATCCATAGTCTGTTCAAGATTTTCGAGATGACGAGCCATTTCATCATACCAGACAGCTAACACGAGACCAAATGTTATAGGTTCTCCGTGTATACCGTGAGAACGTCCGACCATTAAAGTCATTTTGTGTTCCATGGCACGTTTTTTGATAGACTCCATAATCATTTTCACATCTTTTATGATTAAAGCGAGTGACTCTTTCATTTGAAGAGCAACTGCTGTATCAATAGTATCTGAAGATGTCATACCATAATGAAACCATCGGCTCTCTTCACCGAGAGATTCTGATACCGAAGTTGTAAATGCTATAAGATCATGGCGTGTTACCGCTTCTATTTCATCTATGCGTTTGATGTCAAACTTTGCATTCTTAACAATTTTATCTGCATCTTCCTGAGGGATTTTTCCCAATTTTGCCCAAGCTTTTACTACAGCGATTTCAACATCAAGCCATGCCTGGTATTTTGCCTGGTATGTCCATTTTGATGCCATCTCTTCCCGTGAATATCTATCTACCATTATATAGGTTCCTTATGATTGTTTTTATGCTAGAATTCGCATAGATTAAAGTAGTTTATTTTACTCAAATATTCATTAAAGAGGATTGAAATTTGCCATTCGTAAGAAAGAGAATGTTTGCACCAAAAAAACAAAAAGCATTTTTATATTTAATTCAAGAACTAGGGTACACCCAAAAAGAGGCACAGCGTCTCATCGCAAAAGGCAGGCTTTTTGTCAACGACACGCCAATGACAAGAACTGCCGGTGAAATAGAAGGCGAATTTGAATTTATTTATTTTGAACCGATAACAAAAGGTCTGGAACCTACATACGAAGAAGAAGAGTTTGTTGTTTTTGACAAGCCGAGTGGTGTGCTTATTCATCCTCAAAACAGATACACGCCCTACTCTCTTATAGATGAATTAAAATACCAATACGGCAGAGATGCAAATATTACACACAGAATTGATCAAGAGACAAGTGGACTCGTTTTGTGCGCAAAAAACAAACAAAGCGAAAGAGACATTAAAATGATGTTTGAACACAGAGATATGAAAAAAAAATATCTGGCATTCGTGCATGGTTACTTTGATAAAGAACTTACTGTTGAAGAACCTCTCTTAAGAGCAGAAGATGAAAGTGCGATTGTTCGTATGGTTGTGAAAGTAGATGAAAAAGGAAAAGCTTCCAAAACAGTTTTTAAACCATTGGAGTATTTTCCAAAATTAAATATGACACTTGTGGAGTGTCTGCCATATACCGGAAGACAGCATCAAATACGTGTCCACTTGTTTCACGTGAAACATCCTATTGTCGGTGATCCTATTTATGGACAGAGTGAAGAGAATATTGTTAAATTTTTAGACAGAGAGTTGTCTGAAGATCAGAGGATAGAAAACAGTGGAGCAAAACGTTTACTGTTACATGCCAGTGAACTTGCATTTCATTTATATGAGAAACCTTACAGCATAAAAAGCAAGGTAGATTTCTTAAAGATATGTTTATTACATGTAATGTGAATAACTTTTTGATTCAAGAACAAATATTACTTTCATTTATGTGAATAATTTTTTAAAATCTCTTTAGAGCCCTGAGAACAGGCTTTTAAAAGGGCTCATAAATTATTTTAAGCTAGATTTTACATAAATTATTTCTTAAATTACGAGAAAATTTATAAATTATTTAGCTATTTAATTATGTGATATTCACACTTTAGAACAATGTGTGAATACTACACATTCAGAAGAAATTTGCATATTTTATTATGATTAAAATTTATTTTAAGATGAAATATATTTTTAAGATTAGTAGGGTATTATTACACTCATAGACGACCTCCCTGGTGTGTTGGTCGTCTGCTTCAGACTTTGTTTGACTTGATAGAATTTTTACTGAAAGTTTATTCTTTCTCTTCTTTTGTTGCTGCCCAAATAAAACCGCCAACGCCAATTGCAAAAACAAACACTAACAAAACTACTTCACTGATATCAACACTACTCATAACTATCCTTGATTTTTGTTATAATTATACTACTAGACTCGTTATCTAACTGTTTATCTCATCTTGGTTTTTTTCTTTTAACTGTCCGCATGCCGCACTGATGTCTATCCCTTTGGAATCACGTATGGTAGAGAGCAGACCATGGTTTATCAGGTATTCCTGAAACTTTATCATATCTTCACATGAAGGACGTTCATACGGTGTGCCCGGGTAGGGATTAAAATAGATAAGGTTTACCTTTGCTTTGATTCCGTTCAGAAGCTTGACAAGTTTTTTTGCAGAGCCTAAATCATCATTTTTATTTTTAATCACAAGGTATTCAAACATAACACGCTTGCGCGTATCAATAGGAAAGCGTTTTACCGCTTCTATAATGGAGTTGATGTTATGTGCTTTATTCATCGGAATAAGTTCACTGCGCAGTTCATCATCAACTGCATGGAGTGATATGGCTATATGTATACCCAGATCCATTTGACCGAGTTTGTCTATTTTGTTACTGAGACCACTTGTACTGACTGTTTGTCTTTTTGCAGAAATGGCAAGTCCCTCTTCTTCTTTAAAAATTTCTATAGCCTGTGCAAGATTTTCAAGATTGTCGAGAGGTTCTCCCATTCCCATATATACTATATTTATTTTTCTGTTATGTTTGTGTTTGTTGTCACGTTTGAGCGTTACTACCTGTGCAACAATTTCTCCGGCAGTCAAATCACGGGTAAAACCGCCTTTGGCTGTCAAACAAAAACTACAACCGACTTTACAGCCAACCTGCGTGGAAACACAGATTGTATATTTTGCCTCTTGTGTTATTTCACCATTTTCATTAACTTGCTCATCTTTCATTTTAAGCCAGACAGCCTCAACAGTCTTGCCGTCCTGCAGTTGTAAAAGATATTTTATCGTGCCGTCGCTTGACTCTTCTTTTCGTACGATTTCCATGGGATTGATGGTATATTTTTCACTCAGTTCTTCTTTTAATGCTTTTGGGATGTTTTTCATTGTATCAAAATCCTGTGCATACTGATGATAGAGCCAACCGTAAATCTGTTTGGCACGAAAAGATGGTTTGACTAACTGTGTCAGTTCTTTTTGTGTGAAGTCATATAAAGAAGATTTCATTTTGCTGTCAGCTCTGCTATACGTTTTTTTACATGCTCTTCAAGGAGTTCTTTTGCTTTGGATTGGTTCTTGAGAAAATCTTCATGAGCCTGTTTGTTAGTATAGTTTGTTATACAAAACACGCCACCGGCAGGAATATTAAACTCTTGGGCAATGCGCAACACCGAGAAAAATTCCATATTTTCTATCCCAATACCAAATTTTAAAAAGTTTTTTGTCAATGTTTCGTTTGTAGATATATAATTTGATGAGTTGACAACAATATCTTTTTTACTGGTAGTGTTTGTTGTAACAACATTATCAAGAGGTGTGTAAGCATCATTGCTCAAAAAAGCAAGTTCAATATTTGCAGCTGTTTTTGATTCTACAATATCAAATATCTTTTTTTCTCCATAACTTCCGGCAGTTCCTACAAAAAGTAAAAATTCGGGTTTGTCAAAAAGGCAAAGCCGTGTCAGATTCATAGCTGTTTCAATCAATCCCACTCCCATAGGCGTTGCAAAAGAAAATGTTTCGTTGTTTCCTGCACATATTATCATTGTTTATAGCCTTACCGGAATGTTTTGTTCATGAAGATAATGTTTTAAGTCCATAATATCTATCTCTTTATAGTGGAATATAGAAGCGGCAAGCGCAGCATCTGCACCGTGTTCAAAAGCCTCTTTTATATGTTGCATACTCCCTGCTCCACCGCTTGCAATAACAGGTACATGTACCGCGCGGCTGATTTGCTCTGTAATGGTAAGCTCAAAACCTGCTTTTGTTCCGTCTGCATCCATAGAGGTTAGTAAAATTTCTCCACTTCCTCTGTCTACAACTTCTTTTGCCCACTCTACAGCATCTATACCGGTATCTACACGTCCGCCGTTCAGGTAAACATTGTATTTGTTTCCTGTTTTTTTCACATCAATTGCTGTAACAATACACTGTGATCCAAAGCGTTTGGCACCTTCGTCTATGAGTTGGGGTCTTTTTATAGCTGCGGAATTAACGCTGACTTTATCACAGCCGACATTTAAGAGTTTGTAAATATCGTCAAGCTTACGAATACCTCCACCTACTGTCAGAGGAATGAAAATCTCTCGTGCCACCTGGGCAACTATATCTACTATTGTGCCTCTGTTGTCAGAAGAAGCGGTAATATCCAAAAATGTAATTTCATCTGCACCCTCTTCATTGTATCTGCGGGCTACTTCAACAGGATCACCGGCATCTTTGAGCCCTACAAAATTGACGCCTTTGACAACACGTCCGTCTTTTACATCCAAGCATGGAATAATTCTTTTTGCAAAATAATTCATAGTGTAATTATATCTTGCTTGGCTTATAAGTGCCTGACCAGAATAAATGACATATTCAACAATTTTTAAAAGGTTTAGTTCCAAGGCAAACTGTTGTTAGCGATACTGGTATCGTTAACGGAAGTTTAACGAAGGCAATGAACCTTTTAAAAGTTGCCCTACGGGTGAAGATAAAAACTATAATCTGCTTCGTTAAAAACCTTTGAAGCTACCAGTAGCTCCTGCGGATTTTTGCCTCACAGCTCATAGTTTTTATCTTCATTGAATTATGTCATTTATTCTGGTCAGGCACTTAGTCTGGTAAGTCCTCGTCGGTCCTTCGGACATCGCCCGCGGTTCCAACACTAAAGATGATGAGAAATCATCATTTCCTTAACGTGTTTCACGTGAAACAATTTAGAATAATTATAATTTTATATTGCTTTAATATAGTTAGGACTATAATCGTTTATTATATATTAGACTTCTTGCAAAACTCCTATAAGTCTCAGAGAGTTAAAAAGCGGTAAGATTGTGCAAAATAAATTTTTATGCCTAGCCATAGCTAAGGATAAAATATTTTTTTGTGCAAGATTGCTGCTTTTTATCTCTCCCGCAGGGCATAAAGAAGAGAGCTTTTCTCAGCGTTAGATAACCTTCACTGTAGCTACGGCTACGCTGAAGAACATCTGCCTTGATTAAAACTCTCTTCTTTATGCTGAGACATATAGGAGTTTTGCAAGAAGTCTATTGAACAAGGATGTAGATGAAGAAGGATGAAACATTAAAAAGTTTAGAGAATGCAGAAATAGAATTGACAAGACTTGTGGAAACAGCCAAATCATTGATAGATGGAATAGACCCTGAAGACAGGGTCTTGCCAACTTCGTCCAGAGAAACAAAATTTGGCCAGTGGTTTTATACCGATGGCCAGAAATTGAAAATACTTTCCAACAATCCGCTGGAGTGCATGAGTAATATTGAAGAGCTTCATAACAAACTGCATGAAAGATATCGTGAGATATTTGATCTTTATTTTTCTGAAGAGAAAAAAAGCGGTTTTTTGTCAAAAATATTTAAACAAAAGCAGAAAGTTTTGAGCGAATCAGAATTGCAGCTTGTCAGCGAAAAGTATGCTGAAATAGAAAAAACAGCCCAAGAACTTTTAGCAGAAATAGCAAGACTGCAAAGACGATTAGTGGCTGTTTCAGAAGAAAAGATCAATGCTTTAGTGTAAAACAGAAAAAGAAAATTGATTTTTTTCATTCTGTTACCTTTTTGTAAGTAAAAAAAAGGTAGTATATTGCCATGAATAAAGAAAGCGTTGTAGCAAAGAAGAAGTTTGGACAAAACTTTCTCAAAGACCAGTCAGTTTTAAGACAAATCGTCGAAGCGATGCCCAAAAACGAGAATAAAATCGTAGAAATTGGGCCTGGCTTAGGTGATTTAACTAAATTTTTAGTTGATGTCAAAAGTGTAGAAGCTTTTGAGGTAGATACCGATTTATGTAAACTGTTACAAAGTACATTTAAAGAAGAGATTGCTACCAAGCGACTCCATATAAACTGTGGAGATGTTTTAAACGCTTGGCAGAGTGAACTTGTGCGTGAGCCGTATGATTTGGTGGCAAATTTGCCCTATTATATCGCTACGAACATACTATTGAAAGCACTCGCAGATCCTATGTGTAAAAATATACTTGTAATGGTTCAACTTGAAGTAGCAGAAAAGTTTTGTGCAACTGCAGGTGAAAAAGTATTTGGTTCTTTGAGCGTAATAGCCCAAAGTATAGGAACAGCACAGATTGTTGTGAAAGTTCCTCCGACTGCATTTGATCCGCAGCCCAAAGTGGATTCTGCTGTTTTTCTTATAGAAAAAAATGCTGATAGAAATGACAAAGAGTTCGAGGATATGCTAAGAGTTGCATTTTCGCAGCCTCGAAAAACTTTAGTGAAAAATCTATCTTCAAAATATGACAGGAAAAAACTTCAGGAAGTTCTGGAAAAACTGGAACTTGCATTAACGGTTCGCCCTCATCAGGTAAGCACTAACGACTATCACCAACTCTATAAATTAACAAGGAGTTTGGATGGCAGAAGAGACACAAGAGGCAGTACAAAGTAAACCTCAGGAACAACGCAAACCAAATAACAACCGCAAACCAAATAACAATCGAAGACCAAACGGCAATCAAAAGAAGCCAAACGGTGAAAAAAATGCAAATGCAAAGCCAAGAACAAACAACAATAAAAACAAAAGTCGCGGCCGCCACAAAAGAGGGGCATCGCCTATTGATGACAAGTTAAAAGCATTTGTTGTAAAAAATCAGGAAGCACACAAGCAAAGACTGAATCCGCACTATAAACTTGATTTGGAATCAAAAGCAAGAGTCCGTGTCACACCACTTGGCGGACTTGGAGAAATCGGCGGAAATATCGCTGTGTTTGAAACTGACAATGAAGCAATTCTTGTCGATGTGGGGATGAGCTTTCCAGATGAAGAGATGCACGGGGTTGATATACTGATTCCTGATTTTACCTATCTGCATGAAATCAAGCACAAAATTGTCGGTATTATCATTACACACGCGCATGAAGATCACATCGGAGCCGTACCGTATCTTTTTAGAGAACTGCAGTTTCCTATATACGGAACGCCATTGCCTTTGGCAATGATCGGAAATAAGTTTGATGAGCATCATTTAAAAGAGGCTAGAAAATACTTTAATCCTATTGAAAAAAGAAAAGTATATAAAATAGGAAATGATTTTGAAGTTGAGTGGATGCATATGACCCACTCTATTTTAGACTCTTCTTCAGTAGCTATTACAACAGCTGCAGGAACAGTCATTCATACAGGTGATTTTAAGATTGACTATACACCGATAGACGGATATCCTGCGGATTTACATCGTTTGGCCCATTATGGAGAGAAAGGTGTATTGTGCCTGATGAGTGATTCAACAAACTCACACAATCCGAATCCAACGCCATCAGAACTAAGTGTTGCACCGGCATTGGATCGTGTGTTTAGCAAGGCAGAGGGAAGAGTGGTTCTTTCAACTTTTAGTTCAAATATTCATCGTGTTTATCAGGCAATTCAGTATGCTGTGAAATATGGTCGTAAAATTTGTGTTATTGGGCGTTCTATGGAGCGTAATCTTGAAGTAGCTATGCAATATGACTATATTAAATTACCAAAAAATATCTTTGTGGAACCTGATGAAGTTGCACATATGAGCGATAAAGATGTTTTAATCGTGACAACAGGTTCTCAAGGTGAGGGCAATTCGGCACTCTTTAGAATGTCAATAGGCGAGCACAGACATATTAAAATCAAACCGACTGATTTGATTGTTCTCTCTTCTCGTGCTATTCCAGGAAATGAGGGTTCTATTTCTCAAATGCTTAATCACCTGCAAAAATGTGGAGCGAAAATAGCGTATGACAAAGATTTACATGTTTCGGGACATGCGTCTTTAGAAGAGCAAAAATTAATGCTTCGCCTCGTTAATCCTAAGTTCTTTTTACCGATTCACGGTGAATACAATCATGTAATGAAACATAAAGAGACTGCAATGTTGTGTGGTGTTCCTGAGAGAAATATTTTGCTTATGACAGATGGGGAACAGATAGAGATTGCACCAAAATATATGAGAAAAGTCAAAACTGTCAAAACCGGCAAGACATATATTGACAATCAGAATAATTATGAAATCGAAGATGACATAGTTATGGATCGTCAAAAACTTGCAACAGACGGTGTTGTTATGATCGTGGTTCAGGTGAGTGAACAAACCGGAAAAATGATGGATAAACCAAAAGTGACATCATTTGGTCTGGTTGCCGACAAAAGAGACAGGGCTTTTGCAAAAGAGATAGAAGAAATACTGGAAAACTTCTTGTTGAATATGAAGCCCGGACTTATCGGTAATCCTAGAACTTTAGAAGGTGATTTGCGTCAGGTTATCAGAAAACATATTTTTAGAAAAATGAAAAAATACCCACTGATTGTTCCAAATATCTTTATTCACTAAAAAAATACCTCAAGTTTACTCTTGAGGTATTTTTATTACATCATCTTTTCAGCAAATTCTTGCTACCCTATCATACTAAAAACTTTAAAAGGCATAACCTTGTCAGAGAATACAAACAGTGAATTTGAAAATGCAGTCAAAACAATGATGCACCATGTCGGAGAAGATCCAAGTCGTGAAGGGTTATTAGATACGCCTGCCCGCGTGCGAAAAGCCTACGAGTTTATTTACGGCGGATACAAAGAAGACCCGGCAGAGATTTTAAAAAAAGCGCTTTTTACAACAAGCAATGATGAAATGGTTTTGGTAAAAGACATAGAGTTCTATTCTACATGTGAACATCATCTTCTGCCTATTATCGGTCGGGTACATGTAGCCTATATTCCAGACGGAAAAGTGGTCGGACTTTCCAAAATTCCCCGAGTTGTCAATGTATTTGCCCGCCGCATGCAGATTCAAGAACAGCTGACGGAACAGATTGCTGATGCCATTATGGATACGATTGCGCCAAAAGGTGTTGGTGTTGTGATTCAGGCACGTCATATGTGTATGGAGATGCGGGGTGTTGAAAAGATAAACTCAACGACAACATCATCAGCACTGCGCGGACTTTTCAAAAAAGATGAAAAAACACGCAGTGAATTCTTTTCTCTCATTAATTCTCCTACGGGAAACAGATACTAAAACATGCCATTTTCATCACTGAAAGAGAAACTTGCAAATAAAAACTATTCGGTTTCTTTTGGCGAGGTTGTGAAAATCAACGCAACGATTATTACAGCAAAAGGTTTACATGTAAGCATAAGCGATATGGTAAAAATTGTTTCAGATACTACAGGACAGGAGACTGTCGGAATGGTAACGGAGATTGATGCAGATCTCTTTTTCATTACACCTTTTTCATTTGTAGAGGGATTTCGTTCGGGAGATAAAGTATTTTTAGATTCCACAGGCTTGAATATTCCTGTGGGCCCTGCTCTTTTGGGACGTGTAGTAGATCCATTTATGCGCCCTGTTGATGGCAAAGGCAGTCTGAAAGAAGGAAAGCTTACCCCTATCATAAAAGCACCAATAGCGGCAATGAAAAGAGGTATGATAGATGAAGTTTTTTCTGTAGGGGTCAAATCAATTGACGGACTTCTGACCTGTGGAAAAGGACAGAAACTCGGAATATTTGCAGGAAGCGGTGTCGGAAAATCAACGCTGATGGGTATGATTGTCCGCGGAGCAGATGCTCCTATAAAGGTCGTAGCACTCATCGGTGAGCGCGGTCGTGAAGTTCCTGAATTTATAGAAAAGAATCTCGGTGGTGATTTGACAAATACTGTTATAGTCGTGGCAACGTCAGATGATTCTCCTTTGATGCGAAAATACGGTGCTTTTGCCGCAATGAGTGTTGCCGAACATTTTAAGGATCAGGGCAGAGATGTGCTCTTTATTATGGACTCTGTTACACGCTTTGCTATGGCACAGCGTGAAATAGGACTGGCACTTGGAGAACCACCGACTTCAAAAGGCTACCCTCCCTCCTCTCTCACCCTTTTGCCCCAGTTAATGGAACGTGCGGGAAAAGAAGAAGGCAAAGGGAGCATTACGGCCTTTTTTACTGTTTTGATAGAGGGAGATGATATGGGTGATCCTATCGCCGATCAGTCCCGTTCCATTTTAGACGGGCATATCGTTCTTTCTCGTGAAATGACAGATTTTGGCATCTATCCGCCTGTGCATATTTTAAATTCGGCTTCAAGGGTTATGAGTGATATCATTACACCGGAGCATCTCAAGGCAGTTATGAAATTTAGACGACTGTATACCCTTCTTAAAGAGAATGAAACACTCATAAGAATAGGTGCCTATACAAAAGGCAGTGATGCTGAACTTGATGAAGCTATTGATAAAAAAGAGGATATGGAAAAATTTATAACGCAAGATTCGACAATACAGATACCGTTTAGTGAGACTGTCGAGGTGTTAATTGCTCTTATGAATTCATAATATTTGTGAATCAAACCAGCTGTCCCGTGAGCGTTTTTTCCCCTGTTCGTGAGTAATGGCAAGTTTTTTGGTACTGTATGTTTCATAGCTGTTCATGATAATTCTAATCTCTTTGTCTATACCGAAAATATCAATATAGGAATAAATGATATTTTCAGCACTTTTGAATTTATCTGTATTGATGAGTTGTTTTATCTGTGTGTAGAAACTGAGCCGAAGAAGATTTCCTGTTCTTTGTTTTCTTGAATGTGTGTATATCAGTTCTCCCAGTCTCTTTTTTATCTGTTGTATATCACCGTTAAGCGCATGTATTTCACACTCGTTCATAAGCTTCTGCCAGTGTTTTTCAAGAAGTTTTGTAATTTCAAGATTTTGCAGTCTTGTATCGCTGTCTATAAGTTCATAGCATCTTTTAAAATCATTATTTGCATAGTATGAGAGAAATTTTTGTACAGATTGCGCATATTCATATAACTCTTGCAGTATATTTTTGTTACATGTAAAGAGCTGTGTGGATTTTATTTGCCGTAGTGCTTTTTCAACATTGGCACTGTTAATTGTATCTTTTATATTTTGCAACAGTATTTCTTGTGATTTTTGCAGTTCATAATATCCGGGAATATCCTTAAAAACCTCATTTTTTGAAATAAGCCTGTCAATTGTCCTGTACTCTTTATATTGGAGTGCTTTTAAAAATAGTAAAAAATCTTCATTTTGTCTGAGCAAAAGGTTTATAAGCGGGCGTTTTGACAAAATTGTTATGTACGGGAGCAAAAGTTCTTTTGCTCTGTCCAAATTGCCAATGAGTATCTGTTTTTGGGCAAAAACATATGATTTTTTAAAATCAGCTTCCATTTTTTTATAGACAGAGGTATGCTGCAAGGGTGCAAACTTTTCACTGAGTTTGTAGGCAAGAGCATACTTTTTGTCTCTGTAAAAGTGTTCAAAGCTTGCATAATTTTTATGAGCTTTGAACAAAAGCATAATATCATCTGTTTTGCTGTTTATCTGCTGCAGGATATGGAGAATTTTTTTCAGCTCATTTTTATTGGAGTTTATAAGATGAGAAAAAGCTTTTGCATAGAGTTTTTGATAAAAAGTTTCAACTTTTTTATGCTCTTTTGTACCTTGAAGTCGCGGGTCTGCATCAATTATGTTAAAAGCTTCGACAATGTCTTTGCGCAGTATACACATTTTCAGTTCATCAGCATCGGCAAAAGTAACAGTGTAGAGTTGTTGGTTTTTTAAAGCAACGACAAGCTTTTTTTTAGGAGTCAAAATCATAGTATCGACTTCATGACCGAAGCTGAGATATTTCGGGCTTACAAGTTTTTTGCTTTTAATATTTACAAGCGAAATACTTTTTGATTTTCCGCTTACAAGTGCAAAATCAGTCCGGGGGAAATATATAATATTTTTTATTGCACCAAAAGGCATATGCAAAGAGAAGTTTTTTTCATCTTTGTGAAGTTTCTGTACATAGAGTGTGCCATCATGACTGCCAAGCATAAGCGTCTGCTCGTTTATAAAGCATAAAGCCCCGACAGCTACTTTGGAAACACAGAGTTTCTTTATCTGTCGGTGGGACTGCAGATGAATTATACTGACATAACCTCCGTAGCCGCTGCATGCCATATAGTTTCTGTGAAAAGCAAAAGCATTGATGTAGTGGTGTTTAAACGAGATAAGACGGGCTATTTCTCTTTGAGTGTCATGCCGGTAGAGCATAACCCTGCCCTCGTTTGTAGCACTGACAATATAAGGCATATCTGGTATAAAATGAAGCGCAGTAACAGTACCATTGTCGGTATAGATAGTTTGCAAAAGACTTTTGTTTGTTAAAGAAACTATATATATTTGAATACCATTGGCTATGGCACAAATATTTTCGCTTGGATGAAAAGCAACGGCAGTTGTTCTATGATTTAACTGTGCGATGGAGAGGGTTTTCTTATTTTGACAATCATCAGCATCAAAAATCCGTATACTATGGAGTTTGGTACTGATCGTTACAGTATTATCGTCCAAAGCCTGTAAGGCAGTGATTTGAGAGTGGGCTTTTAGACACTCATAAATCTTTGGCATGCAAGGCTTCTAAAAGATTTTATTCACTAAAAGCTGGGCAGAGACCCTGCCGTTAAACTCATTTTTGGTTACGGAGTAACTACATGTAATCTTTTTATTCTCAGGCATCTCATAAACACGTCGAAAAGCAATAAGCTCTATAGTCTCTCTTTGGTGCGGGAATTGTCTGACTTCAATGCGCGAATGTGATTTGTCCGCACCCATAAGCTTAATGCTCACAACTTCTGCATCCTTTATAAGAAATGTCGGTCGGAGATTTGCCTCACCATAGGGTTCAAACTGTTCAAGCAGAGTGAGCAGTTCGGTATCTATATCTTCACTGTTAAGTATACCACTTATCTGTTCTTTGGGTATAAAATCATCATCAGGAATGTTTTGTGCACTTCTGTTGAGAGCTTCTCTAAAGGCTGCTGTATCCTTTACATGTAAACCCAGTCCTGCTGCCATTTTATGCCCGCCAAACTTAGTGAGCAGGTGTTCATTTTCTTTTATGAGTTCATATATATTGACATCTCCGATACTTCTGGCACTCCCTTTGGCTTCTTCATCTTTTATACTCAAAACTATAGCAGGAGATCCAAATTTATCAACCAAACGGGCGGCTACTATGCCTACAACACCTTCATGCCAGTTTTCACCTGCCACAACAATAATTCTATCGTTTTTATTGACAGCATTGAGTGCTTCTTGTGTTGTTTGCGCTTCAGTCTCTTTGCGCAGAGTATTGAGCTGTCCCAAGAGTTCAAACTGTTTATACGCCGTATGTGTATCGGGTGCAGTATAAAAATCAAGGGCAATAGAAGCATCTTCCAGGCGCCCGGCAGAGTTGATACGCGGCGCTATGTTAAATGCAATATCTTCACTTGTAATGTTTGACTTGTTTAAAAAATCCCTGATAATAACACTGGCAGGCCTGTTAGAGTGCATAAGGAGTCTAAGCCCTTCTTTGACAAGTGTTCTGTTGATGTTGACAAGAGGCATAATGTCCGCAATAATTGCAATCGCCAAAATATCTAAAAACTGCTTCATATCTATACTGAGTGCAAGCTCTTTTTTCACAAGTCCAAGTAAAAGCCAGGCAACCTGTGCGCCACATATCTCTTTAAAAGGATAGTTACATGCAGGGAGCTTTGGATCAACGATAGCATAGGCATCCGGCAAAACATCGCCAGGAGTGTGATGATCGGTAATAATGAGGTCTATGCCGCGTTGTTTGCATATATCGGCTGCTTCTATTGCAGATATTCCGTTATCGACAGTTATTACCAAGTCAGCATCCACTCTTTGCAAAACAGTAGGATTTACACCGTAACCATCAGTAAAACGATTGGGAATGATAGCTTCAAGAGGATAAGGGATTTGTTTAAAAAATTCAACGACTATAGCAGTAGAGCTGACACCGTCTACATCATAATCACCTACTAACGTTATACGTTTGTTAGCACGTATGGCTTGTGCAATTTTTTTTGCGGCTTTATCTGCATCATGAAGCAATTGTGGATTTGGAATTTGGGAAAGCTTTTTGTCTTCTTTGTCAAACCTTTGTGCAAGCAGAGCAAAAAGGTCTGATTTATTTAAGTGGGGTATATTACTCAGCATTTAAACTGGCATTGACAAATGCTAGTATAGATGGATTTGGTGTCTGCAGGCGTGATGTGAATTCTGGGTGAAACTGTACCCCTAAAAACCACGGATGGCCTTGAATCTCTACTGTCTCTATCAACCCGTCAGACTCACCTGTGACTATCATGCCGGCATCTTCAAGTTGCTGTCTGTACGCAGGGTTTGCTTCATAGCGGTGACGGTGTCTTTCATAGATTGTTTTTTGTCCATTATAGGCTTGGCGGAGTAAAGAACCCTCTTTTGTGTCACACGGGTATTCTCCTAGACGAAGTGTTCCGCCCATTGGTGATTGATGTGTTCTGAGCTGCATACCACCACTCTGGTCTAAAAAGTTGTCTATAAGATAAATCATAGGGTGTGGAGTGTTTTCATCAAACTCGACAGAGTTTGCCCCTTCAAGGCCGAGTACGTTTCTTGCATATTCAACAAGTGTAAGCTGCATACCAAGACAGATACCAAGATAGGGTACTTTGTTGACACGGGCATATTCAATTGCCTGGATTTTTCCTTCGATACCACGGCTTCCAAAACCGCCGGCTACCAAAATACCGTCACAGTCGTTCAGCAGTGTCTCTGCCCCTCTCTCTTCAATCTCTTCAGAATCTACCCAGCAGATTTCGACTCTGCTGTCAAGATGTGCTCCTGCATGTATAAGCGCTTCTGTAAGTGACTTGTAAGACTCTTTAAGTGCCAAATATTTTCCGACAAAACCGATGACAACTTTACCTTTTGGCTGTACGATTTTTTTCACAAGAGAATCCCACTCCTGCATATCGGGAACAATTTCACCAAGTTCAAGCTCTTTGGATATCGGTTTTAAGATATTTTGTCGTAAAAATGACATAGGCACATCATAAATACTTGCCGCGTCAAGTGCTTCTATCACACTGTCAGGGGCAACATCACAACTCATAGCAAGTTTTTTCTTAAATGTTTTTGGCAGAGCATTTTCGCTTCGGGCTATAATCATCTGCGGTGTGATGCCGATACGGCGAAGTTCCTGTACCGAGTGCTGTGTCGGTTTTGATTTCATCTCCCCGGCTGCTTTAATGTAGGGAATAAGGGTTACATGGACAAAAAAAGTACCGGCAACTTCATCATCGTGTTTCATTTGGCGAATCGCTTCCATAAACGGGAGCCCTTCTATGTCGCCCACTGTTCCGCCAAGCTCTACAACAAGAATGTCATGCCCCTCCCCGGCTGCTTTTATACGCTTGACAATTTCACCGACAATATGAGGAACGACCTGAATCGTCTGTCCGAGATATCCACCGGCACGTTCGCGTTCTATAACGCTTGAATAAACCTGCCCTGTTGTAAAGTTAGATGTTTTTAAAAAAGATTTATCTAAAAAGCGTTCATAGTTTCCAATATCAAGATCAGTTTCTGCGCCGTCTTTGGTCACAAAAACCTCCCCGTGTTCCAGCGGACTCATAGTACCCGGATCGACATTGATATATGGATCAATTTTCAGCATGCCTATATTCTTACCGGCATGTTTGAGTAAAGTACCTATACTGGCAGCTGTAATCCCTTTTCCAAGGGAGCTCAATACCCCACCGGTAACAAAAATGAATTTAGTCATTAAAAAATCTCCATATATATTAAGTATAAGCGCGATTATAGTATATAATGTCTTATTAAATTATGAAAGTAACACTATGCAAAATGTTTTAGTCTATATAATAATCGCTCTTGGACTCTCAATAGTCATTAATATTTTTTTGAAAAAAATAGGTATATCGCAGATTATAGGCTATATTCTTACCGGTACACTTATTGCCTATGGTTTTGATCTGCATAAAGCCAGTCATTCGCATGCTCTGGAGATGGCAGGGGAGTTCGGTATTGTATTTTTGATGTTTACCATAGGGCTTGAAATATCTTTGGCAAAAATGGGTTCGATGAAAAGAGAGATTTTTGCCAACGGATTTTTACAGGTCGGCTTGACTACCGTTGTAACTTACCTTCTGGCACATTATATTTTTGCTCTGGGACCAAAATCATCCATAATTATAGCACTGGCGTTTTCGCTCTCATCAACCGCAATCGTGCTGACATATTTAAAAAGTTCCAAAGAGATTTATACTCCGTACGGGCAGAATGCAACAGGGATACTGATTTTTCAGGATATTGCAGTAATTCCTATTTTAATTTTGATAAGCTTTTTAAGCAAAGAGGGAGATCAGAAAATTTTTGTCATTTTATGGCATACGCTTTTGAGTGTTTCTGTTGTCATCGCTGTAATGTTTACATTCGGCAAGAGAGTCGTTGCCTGGCTGCTGCATTTTTCATCCTCGTCAGAGGTAGACGAACTCTTTATGGGGTCTGTACTCTTTATCGTCATGGCATCTTCTCTTTTTGCCTACTATATGGGTTTTACCTACTCTTTAGGCGCATTTGTGGCCGGTATGATTATCGCCGAAACGAAATACCATCATAAGGTAGAATCAGATATCGCACCGTTTAAAGATATTCTTTTGGGAACCTTCTTTGTTGTTGTCGGTATGAAAATTGATATCTTCTTGTTCCTTGACAATATCGGGCTTATTATCGGTCTGTTTTTATTGATTTTTATTATAAAGTCGCTTCTTATGTTTTTGGTTTTACGGTTAAGCTCAAGCAGTGCAACTTCCTTAAAAACGGCGCTTTTCCTTTCTCAGGTAGGCGAATTTTCATTTGTGATTTTTGCACTCGCAGCATCAGGACACATTATTGATGAGCAGTTGGCTTCTTTGTTGGTTCTGATAGTGATTTTTTCCATGATAGTGACACCGTTTTTTGTTCCTTTCATTAATGCTATAACCACCAGGCTGATAAAAGAAAAAGATATCGTTACAGATATGTCTGCACTCAAAGGACGAGAAAATCATGTGGTTGTGTGCGGATACAGCGTGGTCGGTAAATTTGTGACACAGTATCTTGAAGAACTTGATGTTCCCTATGTTATCATTGACAATTCAAACAAACATGTGCAAGAAGCACTGGAAGAAGGAAGAGAAGCCTATCTCGGAGATGCCTCCAAAACAGCTATTTTGCAAGCGCTTCATATCGAAAAAGCGGCTGCAATTATTGTGACACTGGACAATATAGCGAAGAAACGTCTTATATGCGAAGCGGTACTCAATCATTCAAGAAATGCAAATCTGATTGTAAAAGTGGTCTCGCTGGAAGAAAAAGAGAAGCTTTCAGATCTCAAGATAACAAATATAGTCGATGGAAAAGTAGAGGTGGCACGTGTTTTGGTTGAGAGAATGTTAACCTGCCAGCTCAAATATCGCTAGCAGTCATTAAACTAGTTTCCTCGTGAGCCAGGTTTAATGGCTTGGCTGCCGTCTTTGCAAAGAGGACAGGCATCGGGTGCGTACATTTCAAAGGTGAAATCCGCAAGTGCAAAAAACGGAATGTCCTGAGGCAGTTTGCAGTTTGGTTTTGTCTGCAGATCACTGCCCTCTCTGTGGCAAAAGCCACGGTTGGCCAGTGCCGCAACACCCACTATTTCACCGCCGAGTTCTTTGACAACGGCTGCTGCTTCCATAGCACTTCCACCGGTTGTTATGATATCCTCACACATTAAAACTTTTTCGCCCGGTTTTATTTCAAAACCACGGCGAACAGTCATCTTGCCGTCAACCCGCTCAGCAAATATACTTCTTACATCAAGTGCCGTAGCAAGCGCAAAACCTGCAATCAAACCACCAAGAGCCGGAGCGCAGACAGTATCAACCTGCAGGCCGCTCGCTTTAATCTGCTTGGCAAGTTCATCTGCTAAAAGTTTTGCTGTTTTAGGGTCTTCCAGGACTTTTGCAGACTGAAGATAAAATTGTGAATGATTGCCGGAGCTCAGTTTGAAATGTCCCTCTAAAAGAGCATCGGCATCCATATATATTTTTTTTATGTCCACGAATCAGACCTTTAGTATTTCAGCTTCTTTCTCTTTTAAGATGCTGTCAACTTTGGAGATATATTTGTCTGTAATCTTTTGTACATTGTCCTGAGCGGATTTTGATTCATCCTGCGTAATCTCTTTTTCTTTTTCAAGCTTTTTGATTTTGTCGTTGGCATCACGTCTGTCATTTCTGATGGATACTTTGGCATTTTCACCCATAGTTTTCATTTTTTTTACAGATTCCTGACGCTGCTCCACTGTCATGGCAGGAAAGAAAAGTTTAATCTGTTCTCCGTCATTATTAGGATTTACGCCGATATTGGCCGCATTGATGGCAGATTCGATATCTGATAAAAGATTTTTCTCCCAAGGATTAATGACAATTGTTGTGGCATCGGTTGCCAAAACAGAACCCACCTGATCAAGAGGTGTAGGCGTACCGTAATAGTCAATTTTTACATTGTCCAGTACGGCAGTTGTGACCTTACCTGTTCTAAGCGTTTTGAAATCTCTTTGCATATGTTCAATGCTGCCTTGCATTTTTGTTTCACATTCATTAAATATTTCGTTCAACATTCTGTTTTTCTCCTTGAAAAGATTATTTTTTTGGTGTTTCCGGTTTTGCAGTCGAAGCCGCCGGTACTGCAGGAGCAGCGACATTTGTTGTCGGAACCATTTCGTCTATCACAGAAGACTGTGCAGACTGAGAATACATGTATCCCAGTGTAATGGTATTGACAACAAACAAAAAGCCGATGGTAAATGTCGTTTTTGCCAAGAAACTGCTTGGTCCTTTTGCACCAAAAACTGATTCATTTGAACCACTGTAAGCACCAAGGCCTATACTTGAGCTTTTTTGCAACAGCACAGCTATGACCAAGATGATGACCAAGACGATTTGAATTATAAGTAAAAGACTGGTTGTCATATATTTTCCTAAATTATAAAGTGGAGAATTATATCTAAAAAACCTTATATTATCAAACTCTAAAAAAGAGGGTATAATTACAATAGACTTCTTGCAAAACCCAGATATGCCTCAGCACAAAAAGAAGAGTTTTAATCAAGGCAGATGTTCTCAAGCGTAGCTGTAGCTACGGTTGGGGTTATCTAACGCAGAGTAAAGCTCTTCTTTTTGTGCTAGGTTACTACTTGTTTACCCTCTGAGGTATATCTGGGTTTTGCAAGAAGTCTAATTATTAAATAAAAATTATTTCGAAGGGTGGGCAGTGAAAAATATAAAAATTATTGCATTGATTCTTATTTTGCTTATGGCAAGTCTGTTTCTTGTTATAGAAAATGAAAAAAAACCTCAAACAAATACAAAACCGATAGTCGGGGTAACCACATTTGCCCTTTATGACATTGCAAAGCATATTGCAGGTGATACTCTTGATGTCGTTAATATTTTGCCTTTTGGTGTTGACCCTCACAGTTTTGAGCCAACTCCCAAGCTTATGGGCAATATAGAAAAAAGTGCCTTGGTTTTTTACAGCGGCGCGGGATTGGAACCATGGGTGCACGGATTTGCATTTAAACAAAAAGCTGTAAATATCAGCAGGTATGTAAAATTACGGGAACTTGCAGATACGGATGAAAACGAAGAAGAGGAACATGCCGGGCATCACCATCATGAAGGCGTAGACCCTCACTACTGGCTTGATTTTGACAATATGAAAAAAGCCGCAAAAGTAATAACAAAAGAGCTTATTGCACTGCAGCCTCAATATAAAGAATTTTACATCAAAAACAGAGACAGTTATATAAAGATGTTGGATGGACTTGAGCAGGAATACAAACAAAGACTTGCAAACTGTAGGCAAAAAAGTGTTGTTGTTACACATAATGCTCTTGGCTATGTTGCAGACAGGTACGGATTTGGAGTGGAATCATTGACGGGACTCTCTCCTGAAGCCCAGCCGAGTGCCAAAGCAATGAAAAGAGTTTTTCAGGATATACGCAAAAAAGGCATACAGACAATTTTTTATGAAAATTTTGTAAATGACAAGGTAACCAAAACAATAGCAAAGGACGCCAATATCACTGTTGATGTTTTTCAGCCTTTGGGCAATATCACAGCAGATGAAGCCAAGGCGGGTATGACATACCGGACAATTATGCAAAAAAATCTTAAAAAACTTTCAAAGGCGCTTATGTGCAGATGAAATTCAAAGTTCCCATCTTTGATGTAAAAAAGCTTAATTTTATTGTTCGTGGGCAGACAATCCTCCAGGATATTTCCTTTGAAATTTTCGAGGGAGAATACATCGCCATTATCGGACCAAACGGTGGTGGAAAAACAACACTTATTCGTATGCTGCTTGGGCTCGAACAGCCTACATCCGGGGAAATCAGGATATTTGGCAAAAAGCTAAAAGAGTTTAAAGAGTGGTATAAAATAGGCTATGTGCCACAGCGCGCAACGCTCGTAGACGAAAACTTTCCGGCGACTGTTGAAGATATTGTAAAAATGGGACGTATCGCAAAAAGAGGAATACTGGCCGGCATCAGCAGAGAAGATAAAGAGATGGTAGAAGATGCCATGATAAAAATGGATATTCTTAATTTAAGAGATAAAATGGTTGGTACACTCTCGGGTGGTCAGCGTCAACGGGTCATGATAGCAAGAGCTCTGGCCTCTTGCCCAAAAATTCTGATTCTTGACGAACCAAATACCGGTGTAGATATGGTGTCTCAGCAAAGATTTTACACATTGTTGGCAAAGTTGAATAAAGAAGAAAAGATAACCATTTTGTTTATCACGCATGATATCGGTGTTATAGCTGATGATATCGGACGTTTATTCACGATAAACCAAAAAGCGACAATTTGTAATGACCCAAAAAAGATGCTTTCTTGTGAAGAGGTGAGTGATTTGTACGGCATAGATGCTCATGCACTTCATCACCATAAGCATGAGCATTAAGGATTCCTATGTTTGAAATGTTTGAATATGATTTTATGCAAAGAGCCTTTGTTGCAGGACTTTTTATAGCCGTGCTGGCTTCTGTAAGCGGAAATTTTGTAGTGCTTCGCCGTTACTCTCTTATGAGCGAGACTCTGGCACATTCGGCGCTTGTCGGGGTTGCTGTAGGACTTGTGGCAGGATATAATCCTTTATGGGTTGCTGTTGGTGTTGCGATTGCTTCGGCATGGTTGATAGAATATCTGCGAAGTGCATTTTCACTTTACAGCGACGCCATATTGGCTATAATCCTTTCAGGTTCACTGGCAATTGCTGTGATTATTGTCTCTTTGGGCGGTGCTTTTAACAACTCTCTTTTTTCTTATCTGTTTGGTTCTATTTTATCGGTGACAAATGAGGATGTAATGACAATAGTCACGGTGGGGAGTCTCTCTTTACTCTTTTTACTGCTTTTTTCAAAAGAACTTTATTTTATTGCTTATGACGAAGAAGTGGCTCAAACAAGCGGTATCAAAGTAAAGTTTTTAAACTTTTTACTTGTTACCGTAGTGGCTGTTATTATTGCACTTTCGATTCGGGTTGTGGGAAGTCTGCTTATCGGAGCTTTGATGGTGATTCCGACTGTTGCTGCCTTGCAGTACAGAGTGGGCTTTAGAAGTACAATGCTTATTTCACTCTTTTTTGCCCTTTTCAGTGTTATATTTGGGATGAGTCTTTCCTACTACTATTCTTTACCTTCCGGGGCTACTATAGTACTCTCAATTATAGTTATTTTTATTGTTTCACTGATAATAAACAAGAAATGATAGAGAACAGATGAAGATAAGTTCTGAATTTTCCAAGTATGCAATGCATTATGGTTCCTATAATGTTATTCAGCAAAAAGTGGCGGATAAACTCCTCTCTCTGATCACCTCACAACCAAAAAATATTTTGGACCTTGGTTGCGGAAGCGGCACTTTGGCAAGAAAAATAAATTGGCAGTATGATAAACTGATGGCGGTTGATTTTGCTCCGGGAATGTTGGAATTGCATCCAAAGTCTCAAAAGATAGAGTGCATTTACGGAAACTTTAATGATGTAAATCTTTTTGAAATGCTCAGAGAATACAATTTTGATTATATTTTCTCTGCTTCGGCATTGCAATGGGCAGATGATATGGAAAAAACATTCCAACAACTGCAAGCTTTTCATACCCCTGTTGCACTCGCAGTTTTTACGGCAAATACATTTAAAACCTTACATGTAACAGCAGGATTGGAACCACTGCTTATAGATACATGTAAACTTGAGTCTCTGCAAAGAAAGTATTTTAATGCCCGATTTGAAGTAGTACGGTATAAGCTGGACTTTGATAATGTGAGAGATATGTTCCGTTATATAAAAAAGAGCGGAGTCAGTGCCTCCCGCAATGTTTTAAGCTACAAAGAGATGAAAAAACTGATGCAGGAGTATCCCCTAAGCTATTTGGAGTTTGAAGTAGCCTTTATCTATTGAGCAGAACTTCTTTTTCTAAAGTATAGAGTTCATAACGCAGAGTTTTAAAATTTTCACTGTAGTCTATGTTGTCTAGCTTAAACAACTCTTCTAAAACCCTGGCAGATTCCTGCGCACGTTTAAAGTTGGCAGTCAGAATATCTTCAAGTGAAGAACGGTTTTGTTCACTTTTTGTAGAGGGTCGCAAGACATCATTTATGCTGTCTCTGTTTTTAAGCAGCTCTTTTGTTTCTTGAATCTGTGCTTTGTGTCGGAGTGATTTGAGTCTGGAGGAGAGTTCTTTGTTGTTGTCTTTATATCGAAGTATATCTTCAACAACGCGTATGCCTTCTTTGAGGCGGTTTATGTTGGCATCAATCACCCGAAAAAGTTCGGGTGAAAGAGAGTTAGTCTTCATTTCCAAAGATACCAAAAAGTTGTAACAGTGCTATAAAGATATTTAAAAAGTCTAAATAGAGTGCAATGGCACCGTCAATAGGAGTTTGGTACGCTCCTTTCATAATATTTTGCGTATCATAAATTACCAGAATGCTAAAGAGTATGACTACTGCTCCGGCAATGATAATTTGAAACATCGGATTACCAAGAAATATGTTTATTATTGAAAATCCGATGATTACAAAAAGAGCAATCATTAAAGGTTTTCCGTATCCTGTAAAATCCTTTGTGCTTTTTATAGCAAAAAAGCTCATTGCACCAAATACTACAGCTGTCATTGCAAAAGCATTACCGACTATTGCGCCACCACCGTTCATTCCAAGTGTATAAGCCAATAACGGTGCTGTTGTAAGTCCTGTCACAAAGACAAAAGCAAACATTACAAGCAGATTGATACCTGGTTTGTTTTTTACAAACTGTAACCCGATTAAAAGACCGATTTCCAAAAAGAAGAGCGGCCAGATCAAACCTGAAATACTTGCAGCCAAAGGCACACCTACATAAGCTCCAGCAGCTCCTGCAAGCATTGATGCAGCGAAAAGCTTATATGTCTCTTTTACAAAAGAGACTATCTGCGCTTCGCTGCGACTCTCTACATGTGAAGCATAAGTATTACCTCTTGCGTAATCACGATCATATAGTCCCATAATTTTTTCCTTTTTCAATATCTATCCATAAGATATTTTTTTATTTTAGTGAATTCTATAGATAAAAAGTTAATGGAAGGCAACATAAGAGAAGAAGAATGCTTACACTATAATATATATCAGTGAACAAACTATACTAAAATAAGCAAAACTAATTCTAAACGAAACAGACCCAAAAGAAATTTAAAATTTCTCTCAAATACTATTGACATTAAAGTCAAAATCTCCTATAATTCCCATCCACAAACAGAGAGACCTTGTTTAAAAGGCCTAAAGAGACTTCGAGTTGAAGCCGCTGAATATGTTTGAGATCATTGAAAACTAAGCAAGTAAGAGACTTTTTAACTTTAGAGTTAAAGAGATAAATTACTTAGAAATAACTAATAAACAACAACCGTCTATTCTATTTTGAAATCCATACAGGTTTACCTGAATGGTTCCCTTAATAGTAATAGATAACTATACAGTCTAGTAATAAGACCTTAAGCAGTTTTATTAAGACTTAAAATAACAAAGCCAATGATTTAATAATCTTGGGCAAAAGATCAGTAATTAAATTTATTTATCTTTTCATAAAAGTTAATAGTAAAGTAGAGTTCAATAAGCAAAAGACAAGAAGCAGCAGTGCTTCGAGCCTCGCGCTGAGCGAAACCAAGCGTTAGCGTAGGTGACGGAATTACTTCCGACACCGACCAATTATGGAGAGTTTGATCCTGGCTCAGAATGAACGCTGGCGGCGTGCTTAACACATGCAAGTCGAACGGTAACAGATAGTAGCTTGCTACTATGCTGACGAGTGGCGCACGGGTGAGTAATATATAGATAATGTGCCCCTTGGACCGGGATAGCCATTGGAAACGATGATTAATACCGGATACTCCTTCTGCTCATAAGAGTAGTCGGGAAATGGATTCCGCCAAGGGATCGGTCTATATCCCATCAGTTAGTTGGTAGTGTAAGAGACTACCAAGACGATGACGGGTAGCGGGTTTGAGAGGATGATCCGCCACACTGGTACTGAGACACGGACCAGACTCCTACGGGAGGCAGCAGTGAGGAATATTGCACAATGGGGGAAACCCTGATGCAGCAACGCCGCGTGGAGGATGACGCATTTCGGTGTGTAAACTCCTTTTATATGTCAAGAAAATGACGGTAGCATATGAATAAGCACCGGCTAACTCCGTGCCAGCAGCCGCGGTAATACGGAGGGTGCAAGCGTTATTCGGAATCACTGGGCGTAAAGGACGCGTAGGCGGGTTGGCAAGTCAGATGTGAAATCCTACAGCTTAACTGTAGAACTGCATTTGAAACTGCCGACCTAGAGTATGGGAGGGGGAGATGGAATTAGTGGTGTAGGGGTAAAATCCGTAGATATCACTAGGAATACCGAAAGCGAAGGCGATCTCCTGGAACATAACTGACGCTAAGGCGTGAAAGCGTGGGGAGCAAACAGGATTAGATACCCTGGTAGTCCACGCCCTAAACGATGTTCACTAGTCGTCGCTCTGCTAGTCAGGGCGGTGATGCACTTAACAGATTAAGTGAACCGCCTGGGGAGTACGGTCGCAAGATTAAAACTCAAAGGAATAGACGGGGACCCGCACAAGTGGTGGAGCATGTGGTTTAATTCGAAGATACGCGAAGAACCTTACCTAGCCTTGACATTGAGAGAACCTGCCAGAGATGGCGGGGTGCCCTTCGGGGAGCTCGAAAACAGGTGCTGCACGGCTGTCGTCAGCTCGTGTCGTGAGATGTTGGGTTAAGTCCCGCAACGAGCGCAACCCTCGTCCTTAGTTGCTAGCAGGTTAAGCTGAGCACTCTAAGGAGACTGCCTTCGTAAGGAGGAGGAAGGTGAGGACGACGTCAAGTCATCATGGCCCTTATGGCTAGGGCTACACACGTGCTACAATGGGGCGTACAGAGTGTTGCGATACCGCGAGGTGGAGCTAATCACTTAAAGCGTCTCTCAGTTCGGATTGGAGTCTGCAACTCGACTCCATGAAGCTGGAATCACTAGTAATCGTAGATCAGCAATGCTACGGTGAATACGTTCCCGGGTCTTGTACTCACCGCCCGTCACACCATGGGAGTTGATTTCACCCGAAATCGGGAAGCCAACCTTCGGGGGGCTACCGCTTACGGTGGAATTAGCGACTGGGGTGAAGTCGTAACAAGGTAACCGTAGGAGAACCTGCGGTTGGATCACCTCCTTTCTAGAGTAAAGAGCAATCATTCGTTTGATTGGCTCAACACAAGAAAATCTCACAAGAGAAATAGTTTATTGGTCATCTTCTAAGTCTTACTTGCTTAGTTTTCAGTGATCTGTGTATTATATTACTTATCCGGGCCTATAGCTCAGCTGGTTAGAGTGCACCCCTGATAAGGGTGAGGTCGGAGGTTCAAGTCCTCCTAGGCCCACCATTACTAAAAGTAAAAATTTAATTTAAGTTCTAAGTGTTTAGAATTTAAATTAGACTTTTATTTATATTAGTCTTGTTCATTAAATTACAATTGTTAAAGTCAACAACTATAATAAAGAGATTTATTATAAATTAAATAACTACAATAACAGATCATTCATCTTGTTTAGTGTATTAGTACATTAAATAAGGTAGTGAACGCAACATAGAATAATTAGTTAGTTGGAGATTAGAGAACTTTTTTATGAAAAAGCCGAAAGCTTTTTTGTACTTTAGTGACCTAGTGTCTAACGTAGTAATCTGGACTTTGTTCAGATTGCGTGCTAATAACATAAAAAGATATTAAGGGCCATAGGTGGATGCCTTGGCTAGTAGAGGCGATGAAAGACGTACTAGGCTGCGAAAAGTCTCGGGGAGCTGCCAAGAAGCTTTGATCCGGGAATTTCTGAATGGGGCGACCCAACGTGGTGCGAATCACGTTACCACCTTCGGGTGGGGCGAACCTAGGGAAGTGAAACATCTCAGTACCTAGAGGAAGAGAAATCAAACGAGATTCCGAGAGTAGCGGCGAGCGAAATTGGAATAGGGCGCATACATTTAGCACATTTGTTAGCAGAACATTCTGGAAAGGATGAGCATAGAGGGTGATACTCCCGTAAGCGAAAACATATGTGTGGAACTAAGGTATGGAACGAGTAGGTCGGGACACGTGTTATCTTGACTGAATATGGGGGGACCACCCTCCAACCCTAAATACTACTACTAGACCGATAGCGAACAAGTACCGTGAGGGAAAGGTGAAAAGGACCGCGGTGAGCGGAGTGAAATAGAACCTGAAACCTATGGCTTACAATCATTCGGAGCACTATTAAATAAGTGTGACGGACTGCCTTTTGCATAATGAGCCTGCGAGTTGTGGTATCTGGCAAGGTTAATCGAACGAGAAGCCGTAGCGAAAGCGAGTCTTAATAGGGCGACATAGTCAGATGCTGCAGACCCGAAACTGAGTGATCTATCCATGAGCAGGTTGAAGCTGGTGTAAGAGCCAGTGGAGGACCGAACCCGTAGAAGTTGAAAATTCTTGGGATGACTTGTGGATAGGGGTGAAAGGCCAATCAAACTCAGTGATAGCTGGTTCTCTCCGAAATATATTTAGGTATAGCCTCGAGCATTAGCGTATAGGGGTAGAGCACTGACAGGGCTAGGGCTGCTTACCGCGGTACCAAACCCTATCAAACTCCGAATACTATACGTGTAACCTCGGGAGTCAGGCGTAGGGTGATAAAATCCTATGTCGAGAGGGGAACAACCCAGACTAACAGCTAAGGTCCCAAAGTTTTATCTAAGTGGAAAAGGATGTGGAGTTGCTGTGACAACCAGGAGGTTGGCTTAGAAGCAGCCATCCTTTAAAGAAAGCGTAACAGCTCACTGGTCTAGCGATTCTGCGCCGAAAATATAACGGGGCTAAGATAAACACCGAAGCTTTAGATTTACAGTTTACTGTAAGTGGTAGGAGAGCGTTCCATTCAGCGCTGAAGGTATACCGGTAAGGAGTACTGGAGCGGATGGAAGTGAGCATGCAGGCATGAGTAGCGAGAAAAGAAGTGAGAATCTTCTTCGCCGTAAACCCAAGGTTTCCTACGCGATGCTCGTCATCGTAGGGTTAGTCGGGACCTAAGTCGAGTCCGAAAGGGGTAGACGATGGCAAATCGGTTAATATTCCGATACCGACATTACATCGTTTGAGTGATGGGGGGACGCATAGAGTTAAAGGGGGTCACTGATGGAAATTGTGGCTCGAAGGACGTAGGTCGACACATAGGCAAATCCGTGTGTCAAGCGACCGAGATCTGACAGGCTGGTCAATCTTTTCGGAGAGCGACCAGAACCCTTGATACTGTCGTGCCGAGAAAAGCCTCTAAACGAGATGTAATGTTGCCCGTACCGTAAACCGACACAGGTGGGTGAGATGAGTATTCTAAGGCGCGTGGATGAACCCTTGTTAAGGAACTCTGCAAACTAGCACCGTATCTTCGGTATAAGGTGTGCCTGTAGTGTTAGAGAACTTGCTTCTCAAAGCACTTATAGGTCGCAGCAAAGAGTCCCTCCCGACTGTTTACCAAAAACACAGCACTCTGCTAACACGTAAGTGGATGTATAGGGTGTGACGCCTGCCCGGTGCTCGAAGGTTAAAAGGATTGCTTAGCATTAGCGAAGGCATGAATTGAAGCCCGAGTAAACGGCGGCCGTAACTATAACGGTCCTAAGGTAGCGAAATTCCTTGTCGGTTAAATACCGACCTGCATGAATGGCGTAACGAGATGGGAGCTGTCTCAACAAGGGATCCAGTGAAATTGTAGTGGAGGTGAAAATTCCTCCTACCCGCGGAAAGACGGAAAGACCCCGTGCACCTTTACTATAGCTTGACACTGCTATTGGGATATTCATGTGCAGGATAGGTGGGAGCCGTTGAACCTGGGACGCCAGTTCCAGGGGAGGCATCCTTGAGATACCACCCTTGAATATTCTGATAGCTAACTCCGTACGGTTATCCCGTGCGAGGACAATGTCTGGTGGGTAGTTTGACTGGGGCGGTCGCCTCCTAAAAAGTAACGGAGGCTTACAAAGTTCGGCTCAGAAGGGTTGGAAATCCTTCGTAGAGTATAATGGCATAAGCCGGACTGACTGTGAGACATACAAGTCGAGCAGAGTCGAAAGACGGTCATAGTGATCCGGTGGTTCTGTGTGGAAGGGCCATCGCTCAAAGGATAAAAGGTACGCCGGGGATAACAGGCTGATCTCCCCCAAGAGCTCACATCGACGGGGAGGTTTGGCACCTCGATGTCGGCTCATCGCATCCTGGGGCTGGAGCAGGTCCCAAGGGTATGGCTGTTCGCCATTTAAAGCGGTACGCGAGCTGGGTTCAGAACGTCGTGAGACAGTTCGGTCCCTATCTTCCGTGGGCGTAGGAACGTTGAGGAGAGCTGACCCTAGTACGAGAGGACCGGGTTGGACGTGCCACTGGTGCACCAGTTGTCCTGCCAAGGGCATAGCTGGGTAGCTACGCACGGATGAGATAACCGCTGAAAGCATCTAAGCGGGAAGCCAACTCCAAGATGAACGTTCCCTGAAGTACGCTTGAAGACTACAAGCTTGATAGGCTGGATGTGTACGCACAGTAATGTGTTTAGCTGACCAGTACTAATAGTACGTTTGTCTTTTTACCAAGTTCTTAAGTGAACACAATTGCTTCACTACCTTATTTAGTGTATATATTTGTTAGTCCGTAAAAGGAACTTGTCCCTTTTACTCGCTTGCGCCGCTGAGGCGACTAAAGCTAGCTTCTTACGAAGCAGATTAATAAACACATTAAATAAGAGAAAGATTTGTCAGGTTATTTAATTTAACTGTTGTTGATTTTACCAATTTTAACTTAATGAGTTTTTACTCATTACTCACTCAACTGATCCTTATGAGATTAGATATAAATACATGTAACTCATGTCTTTATATCTGATCTTGTCTAGGTGGCTATAGAGAGAGGGAAACGCCTGGCCCCCATTCCGAACCCAGAAGCTAAGCCTCTCATCGCTGATAATACTGCAGGTTTCACTTGTGGGAATGTAGGTCGCTGCCTAGTTGATCAGATTTTTACTTCAAAAACTATCAAATTTTTAATCAATTTATAAAATTTTTCTTCGGTATATTTCTATTTACTTTATTTTTACATTTCTTTTGTACAATACTTATATATTTTAATATGTGATATAAATGTTACAAATATGCACATTGTTATTTTTTTATCACATATCTAGATTTTTATCTTTTTTGTCTTATAGTGATATTTACTATTAATACAGCTGATATTTTCTCTATTTCTTCCATTTTTATAATTTTTTATTATGTTCCTCAGTGATTTTTATTATAAAATGAACTGTAATGATTAAACCTATAAGTTTTTATAATACTTATGTCTCTCTTCTTAAGATGCAATTAATTTTTTATCTCATATAATACTTTCAGTCGAAATAGCTTTGGCTATCTCAAAAATTTGACATACTCTTAAGGAGAGAAAATGAAAAAAACAATTAAATTAGCAGTAGTAGCTGCATTAGCTTTAGGTGCAACTTCTGCATTTGCAACAAATGGTGCAACATTAATCGGTACGGGTGCAAAATCTCGTGGTATGGCAGGAACGAGTATTGGTATAAGTCATGGTGCAGAATCTGCTCTTTCTAATCCTGCTTTAATTACTTCTGTGAAAGGGACTGAGATTTCGTTTGGTGGTACAATTTTTATGCCAAATGTAAAAAATGAAAATAATATTGGTTTTGGTGCTTCATCATTTGACAGTGATGCTAATTTAAATGTAATTCCAGAGGTTTCTTTAGCAACTAAGATTAATGATAATTTTTATGTTGGTATTGGTATGTGGGGAACTGGAGGTATGGGTGTTGACTATCGTGATGCTAACTCTGTATTAGCCGGTGGCACTCAAATGCAAATGGTTACTAATCTTCAATTGATGCAGTTTGGTGTACCATTAGCATATACTACAAATGGTTTTAGTGTAGCTGTAACACCAATTTTACAATATGGTTCTTTGGACATTAATTATGAGTATCCAGGTAGTCCTAATCCTTTAGATCCAAATGCTGCGGGAGATACAATCGGAATGGGTGTTGCTCAAGATTTAAAATTTGGTTACAATATAGGCTTAGCTTATACTATGTCTGGTTTTACATTTGGTGCAATTTATAAATCTAGAATTGATATGGAATATAAGGGATTTGATACAGTTGTTAGCCCTTTCACTGCAACTGGATATAACAATAATAAGCTTTCTACGCCAGCTGAGATTGGTATTGGTGCAAGTTATAATATGGGTGAGCATACTGTAGCTGTTGATTATAAGCAAATTAAATGGTCTGATGCGAAAGGGTATAAAGATTTCGAATGGGATGATCAAAATGTAATTGCTTTAGGTTATGAGTATAATACAAAAGGTTGGGCAGTGCGTTTAGGTTATAATTATGCATCAAGTCCTATCAGTGAAAAAACCGTTGTGAATCCTGCAACTGATATTCCAAATAGTGCTGGGCTACAGCCAGGTACAGTAAATACATTTAATTTACTTGGCTTTCCAGGTATTGTTGAATCTCACTATGCAATTGGTGCTTCTTATGATATAAGTAATAAAGCATCAGTAGATGTAGCATATACATATGCACCTGAAGTAACAAATACTTATAAAAACTTTGCAGCTCAAGATATTACAACAAAACACTCTCAAGATGGTGTAAGTGTACAACTTAACTATAATTTCTAGAAAAAGAAAATTAATAATTCTTTTTTCACATCGCCTTTTGGCGGTGGTTCTTTTTCCTTTTTTCCTTCTACTATGTTTGGCTTTTTTTAATCTTATTTTCTGATGTGTTTGTATATATTTGAGAATTAGTACCCAATGCAAAACTTCAATTCCATTAAACTCAACGGCTTCTCAGAATCTGTACTTCAGTACGGGCTGGAAAAAGTTGCATGAGTCGGCACTGAAGTACCGATTCCGAGGAAAGCATACTGGTTTAAAAAGTGAAAAAAGCTATACTAACTTGGCTTCGCGTTTGCCTTCTTTTATTTCTCCTATGAGGTAGGAGTCTTGTGCAGTATTGAGTACTTTTTCTACATTTGCTTCTTCAACGACAAGTATCATGCCTACACCCATGTTGAATGCTCTAAACATTTCATCTCTCGCTATATGTTCACTCATCAGTTCAAATATCGGCAGTACTTTGATGGCATCGCGTTGTACTTCTGCCATTAAATTTTCAGGTAGTACACGAGGTAAATTTTCTACGATGCCTCCGCCTGTGATGTGTGCCATAGCTACTATTTCATTTTTGAGTGCTTTAAATGTTTTTACATAGATATTTGTCGGTTCTAAGAGAGTTTTTATCAGCGGCTTGCCGTTAAAGTCGTCATCAAAGTTAAGTTTCATTTTTTCAAAGAGCACTTTTCTTGCAAGTGAAAAACCATTTGAGTGTAAACCTGAGCTTGGCAACGCTATAAGTTTATGACCAGCACGAACAAGGCTTACTCTGTCCATTTCAGATTTTTCGGCAATACCTACGGCAAAACCTGCCAAATCATAATCATCTTCAGAGTACATTCCAGGCATTTCTGCTGTTTCGCCGCCTATAAGGGCACATTCACTACGTTTACATCCTTCTGCTATGCCTGCAACGACATTTGTAGCAACATTGACGTCAAGTTTTCCCGTGGCATAGTAATCAAGAAAGAAACTCGGTGTTCCAAAGTTGCAGATGAGATCATTGACACACATTGCAACCAAATCAATACCGACAGTATTGTGTATACCGCTGTCAATTGCCAGTTTTAGTTTTGTGCCGACACCGTCAGTCGCAGCAAGCATTACAGGTTCTTTAAAACCTTTTGGCAGTTCAAAAGCACCGGCAAAAGAGCCGATACCACCAAGTACACCAGGCACTTTTGTACTTTTTACAAGAGGTTTTATATTTTCTACAAAACTATTGCCTGCATCTATATCTACACCTGCATCTTTATATGAAATTTTACTCATTATTTAGACTCCGAATCTTGAGGTAAATCACATTTTTTTGAAATGATACAAAGTGGACAGAAGTTAGTCAAGCCCGCAATGAGAGGAATAAGTCCAAGATAGAACCATACTATGCCTGTGATTAAGCCTGCAATAATGAGAGCAAGACCAAGTGCAATGCGAAACACCCTGCAAAACTTTCTAATTTTGTTATAATCCATTTTATACCTTTAAGTTTTTATAAATATTATGTAATTATAGCGATATTAAGTAAAATTAATCCAAATATGCTAAAATCGCTTTTAATTAATCTACGGGCAGGACCCACAACAGGAATTTAAGAATGAAAGATTTTATATATAACGAAATGATGGTACATGTACCATTGTGTACACATAAAGAACCAAACAATGTTTTGATCATCAGTTCAAACTCGGCAGGTTTTGTGCAAGAGATACAAAAGTATAAATATGATGATATTAACTGTGATGTAATTTCGGCAGATATTAATCTACTTCGTGAAGTAGCTGATGACAAGTATGATGTAGTGATTTCAGAGCTTGATACTGACGCTGCTGTGCTGGCACATTTTAACCGTGTATTGAACGAAGAAGGTCTTTTGGTAACGCTGCATCCGTCTTTGGATGATGTTGCAGAAAACAAAAAAATCATGCAGATTTTAGGAAAGTACGCAAAAATCATCATGCCATACAACCTGGGCAATGGCAAAACTGCTCTTTTAGCATCAAAAGAGTATCATCCCACAGCAGATATCATTTTGCAAAGATCAGACCTGCTTGACGGTTTAGAGTATTACAACTGCGATATTCACCCTGCTGCTTTTGCTACGGGAAATAATATTCGAAAAGAGTATTTGGGCATTATTAAAAACTAATGGCTTATGAGTATGCTATTGCGCTGACAGGGGGTATTGCTACGGGAAAAAGTACGGTAGCCTCGCTTTTGGCACTTAACGGAATGCGGGTTATTGATGCAGATACGATTTCGCATGAAATTCTCGATGACTCTGTAGAATGGGTGAGAGAAACTTTTGGAAGTGAGTATGTAAACGGTACAAAAGTAGACAGAACAAAGTTAGGAAGTTATATTTTTTCTCATCCTGCAGCGAAAAAAACACTTGAAGAGTATCTGCATCCTAAAATACAGGCTGAAATACAAAAGCGCAGTGAAAAGCAGGATGAATTTCAATTCCCCTACCTTATAGATATTCCACTTTTTTTTGAAAACTCCAATTATCCTATAAAAGAGAGCGTTGTAGTATATACTCCTGAAGATATTCAGCTTGAGCGTTTTGTGAAACGTAACGGTTACTCAAAAGAGGAGTCTTTGAAGCGAATTGCTTCACAAATGCCGATTGATAAGAAAAAAGAGAAAGCGACCTGGATTATAGACAACTCAAAAAATCTCAAACATCTGCAAAATGAGGTAGAGCAATTTGTAGAAAAGATAAAGGAGATATACAAAAAATGAAAATAAGCAAATACAGTGCGAACGGAAATGATTTTGTAATATTTCATGATGACAAAAAACAAGAGCGCAATGAGCTTGCAAAAGCTTTATGCCATCGTCAAGAGGGCATCGGAGCAGACGGACTGATCGTCATCGTGCCTCATGAAAAGTATGATTTTGAATGGGAATTTTATAATTCTGACGGAAGTCATGCGGATATGTGCGGAAATGGTAGTCGGGCATGTGCACATTATGCATATAATCATAATCTTGCCTCTGCAAAAATGCAGTTTATGACAGGAGCCGGTGTTATTGGCGCAGAGGTCGAAGAAAATACTCCCAAAAGTGCTATGGTGACAAGTGAACTGACAGCGCCTGAAATTCTTGAAACTGACATAGAATTTGGCGGACACTTCTGGTGGCTGATAAATACGGGTGTGCCGCACTTGGTACGATATACCGACTCTATAGAAAATTTTGACACAGAAGAAGCACGTGAACTTCGCTATGTTTATAATGCAAATGTAAATGTAATGCATATAGAGGACGGAAATTTACGAGTTCGAACATATGAGCGTGGTGTAGAAGATGAAACTTTGGCCTGTGGGACAGGAATGGCTGCCTGCTTTTACAGAGCCTACAGAGAGGGTGCTGTGAAAAACAATATTGAAGTTTATCCGACAAGTGGTGATACACTTTATCTGGGTGTTAATGATAAAACTATCACTTTTAAAGGGCGTGTGAAAAAAACTTTTGAAACAGAGTGGGAAGCGTAAGACTTTTTACAGTCCTGCTGCTTCTACAATTTTTGCCTGATGGTCTGCTATGAGTGGTTCGATAATTTCATCAAGCAGTCCACCACTCATAATTTCATTTAACCGATAGAGAGTCAAATTGATTCTATGGTCACTGATACGGTTTTGCGGATAGTTATAGGTTCTGATTCTTCCGCTTCTGTCGCCGGTACCTACCTGTGCGGCACGCTGTGCGGCATCTTCGGCTTGAGCTTCTTGCATTTGTAAATCATAAAGTCTTGCTTTTAGAACTTTCATTGCTTTTTCTCTGTTTTTATGCTGTGATTTTTGATCCTGGTTTGTGACAACAAGGCCTGTCGGCAGGTGCGTAATGCGAACAGCGGAGTCGGTAGTGTTGACAGACTGCCCTCCACAACCTGACGAACGCATCACATCAATTTTTAGATCATTCTCGTTAATCTCAATTTCAACATCATCAACCTCAGCCATAACTGCAACGGTAATAGCCGAAGTATGCACACGACCCTGACTTTCTGTCTGTGGTACGCGTTGTACTCTGTGTGTACCGCCTTCGTATTTCAACCTGCTGTAAACCTGTTCCCCTTTGATAAGGGCTATAACCTCTTTGTATCCGCCTGCATCTGAAGGAGAAGTACTCATCAGTTCTATTTTCCAGCCTTTTAAATCTGCATAGCGTGTATAGGCATCAAACAGGTCTCCGACAAAGATTGCCGCTTCATCTCCACCGGCACCGGCACGAAGTTCTACGATGATATTTCTGTCATCATTCGGGTCTTTTGGAAGAAGGAGCATTTTTATCTCTTCTTCCAAAACGGAGACCTGTGGTTCAAGCTCTTTAAGTTCTTCTTTTGCCATATCACCCATTTCCGGGTCTGAGAGCATCTCTTTTGAGTCACTGATTTCTTCTAAAAGCGCTTTGTACTCTTTTGTTTTTTCAACGATCGGTAAAAGGGAAGACTGTTCTTTGGAAAGTTCTGTCATCCGTTTGATGTCAGAAGTGATGTCAGGTGAACTTAGCAGTTCGCTAAGTTCGTTATAGCGGTTGATAAACGGTGTAAGTTTATCTGCTAACATTTGTTGCTAGCCTTATATTGCGTTTACAGATTTGTGTAGACGGCTTACTTTTCTTGCAGCAGTCTCTTTTTTTAAGATACCTTTGCTTACAAATTTGTGAATTTGCTGGTTTGCAACTTTAAATGCTGCCTGTGCTTCTTCTTTGTTACCAGCTTCAACTGCTGAACTAACTGCTTTTACGATATTTTTAAGACGAGTTCTGTAGAAACGATTACGTTCAGTACGAACGAGTGTCTGGCGAATTCTCTTAATTGATGACTTGTGATTTGCCATTTAATGAGTCCTTTTTGGAATTTAAGTGCGAAATATTACCTTAAAAATAATTAAAATTAAGTTAAAGGGTGGTAAAATGCACAAAGTCTTGGTTACCGTTTACATAAAGAGCTAAAAGAAGAGAGCAAATCCTCCCGTTGGTCTGAGTCTCTTCCTTCATCTCTTTATGTAAACTACAGCCCTGAAATTATAATATTTTGTGAGAAAAGCAGAGGAAATATAGTATATGAAACTATTTGGTACAGACGGCGTAAGAGGTGAGGCAGGTTCTTTTTTAAGCGCTTCGGTTGCTATGAAAGTGGCTATGGCTGCGGGGATTTATTTGAAATCATCGGCAGTGACCAATAAAATACTTGTAGGAAAAGATACACGCAGAAGCGGCTACATGATAGAGAATGCTATTGTGAGCGGATTGACGGCTATTGGGTATGATGTCATTCAGGTTGGTCCTATGCCTACACCGGCCATAGCATACATTACAGAAAATATGCGCTGTGATGCCGGGATTATGATTTCGGCTTCACACAACTCTTTTGAAGATAACGGGATTAAGTTTTTTAACGCACACGGAGATAAATTTTCATGTGAGACAGAAATAGAGATAGAAAACATCTATTTTAACGAAAAGCTTATAAACAAGTCACAAGTCACGGGAAAAGCAATAGGCAAGGCAAAGCGTATTGATGATGTCATAGGACGATATATAGTACAACTGAAGAACTCTTTTCCTGTGCATATGACATTGCAGGGAATGCGTATAGTGCTTGACACGGCAAACGGTGCAGCTTATAAAGTAGGCCCGACTGTTTTGGAAGAACTTGGTGCTGAGGTAATAGTACTGCATGACAAACCAAACGGTTTTAACATTAACGAAGACTGTGGTGCTTTGCATACAAAAGATTTATGCAAGAGTGTTGTTAGATATAGAGCTGATCTGGGAATAGCGCTTGACGGTGATGCTGACAGGCTTGTGGTCGTAGATGAAACAGGAGAAGCAGTAGATGGTGACCATCTTCTGGGAGCACTTGGCGTTTACCTCCATGAGCAAAACAAGCTTAAAGGTGGAGGAGTAGTAACTACCGTTATGAGTAATCAGGGGCTTGAAGATTACATGTCAGAAAATGGTTTGAAACTTTTTCGATCAGATGTCGGAGACAAACATGTTTTGGAAATTATGAAAAAGCAGGGAATTAACTTTGGCGGGGAACAAAGCGGACATATTATATTTAGTGATTTCGCAAAAACCGGAGACGGACTTGTAGCAACACTTCAGGTGCTTGCTTTATTGATTGATAAAAATAAAAAAGCTTCAGAGCTTTTACGGCCATTCCCTTTATATCCGCAAAAACTTGTGAACTTACATGTAAAGAAAAAAAAGCCTTTAAGCGAAATAGCTTCTTTGGATGAAAAGTTGCTTGCTTTAGAAGCGAAAGGAATACGGCATTTGATTCGCTATTCAGGGACAGAAAATAAACTGCGGGTTCTTTTGGAATGTAAAGAGGCTGATATCATGAATGAAAAAATGAATGAAATAGTAGAATTTTTTAAAAAAGTGCTCAATGAATAACAGTAATAAAATGTTACGCCTCTCAGCGATATTGCTCTTTAGTCTCGCAGGTGTATTTATCATCGATCAAAATATTAAAAGTCTCTTTGTTGAGGGCTTTCGTTACTATACTGAGTGTATAGATCTGATACTTGTTTACAACAAGGGTGTTGCATTTTCAATGTTTGCATTTTTGAACGAGTATTTAAAGTATATTCAGCTTTTGCTTGTAAGTGGTGTTTTGGCATATGTACTATACCTCAAAAAGCTATGTTACGCTTTACCCGCAGGAATACTTCTTGGAGGGGCATTTTCCAATATTTATGACAGATTTGTTCATGAGGGTGTTGTAGATATGGTCTATTGGCACTGTGGATTTAATTTTGCTGTTTTCAATTTTGCAGATGTGATGATAGATTTTGCCGTTTTATGGCTGCTTATTTTAAATTTCAAACCAAATTTATGCAAAAATTAATCGCAAAAAAAGCACATTTTTGGTATGATTGCCCAAAATAATGGTGTATATAATACAGATAAAAGGAAATTGATGGAAATCAAAGCAAACAAAATTAATGGTGCAAATGCTCAAATTGAAGCAACAATCTCAAGAGATGAGCTGAATGAAAAGACAGAAAAAATTGCGAAACAACTCTCTAAAACTGCGAATGTTCAAGGTTTCCGTAAAGGGAAAGTTCCTGTTGCTATTATCAAAAAGCAATACGGTGAAAAACTTGTTGAAGATGCTGAGGCGGAAGCACTTCGTGAAGTGCTTGCAAAAGGCTTGACAGAGTTAAACATTGACAGTGTATCTTTGATTGGTGAGCCGACCATTTCTAAATTTGAAAAAAGTGATGATAAGATTGAGGTAGCCGTAAAAGTAGCTATGCGTCCTGAAATAAATTTGGAGAATGTAAAATCTTTTGTTCCTGATTTTGAAAAACCTGAAGTGACAGATGAAGAGGTTGAAGAGAGAATTAAAGAAATCGCTGAAAATCAGGCGCCTTTGGTTGACATCAAGCGTAACCGTAAAATGAAAGAGGGTGATACTGCTGTTATTGACTTTGAAGGTTTTATAGACGGAAAAGCTTTTGAAGGCGGTGCTGCAGAGAATTTTGAGCTTAAACTCGGTTCGGGACAGTTTATCCCGGGATTTGAAGATCAGTTGATTGGTGTAAAAAGAGATGAAGAAGTTACAATCAATGTGACTTTTCCTGAAAACTACGGTTCAGACACACTTGCAGGAAAAGATGCCGAATTTAAAGTAAAAGTAAACGGTGTTAAAGTAAAAGATGAGGTTGTTATAGATGATGAGCTTGCAAAAAAACTGCTTCCCGGTGAAGAAGATGCAACTTTGGAAAAATTAAAAGAAGAAGTAAAAAAAGCACTTGAGCAGGAAAAACTTGCAAAACTTTATAATGACGAACTAAAACCAAAGCTGCTTGAGACTTTAGTAGAAAAAATTGATTTTGATTTACCTGAATTTGTTGTTGATCAGGAAATTGATATGGCTGTCAACAAAAAAGCATCGCAGATGAGTGAAGATGAAATTAAAGAACTGCGTGAAAACCCTGAAAAACTCAACGAGCTTCGTGAAAGTTTTCGCGATGATGCAATAAAAAGCGTCAAAGCGACATTTATTATAGACGCATTGGCGCAGGAAATGGGTATAAAAGTAGAAGAGCAGGAAGTTATGCAGACTATTTACTATGAAGCAATGCAAATGGGTCAAGATCCTCAAAAGGCTTATGAGCATTATAAAGAGGCAGGCTATCTTCCGGCAATTCAAATGTCAATGGTGGAAGACAAAGTGTTGACTGCTCTCTTGAATGAAAAGTCAGAAGCGTAAGCCATGAGCTATATTCCTTATGTAGTGGAAAAAACAGGACGCGGTGAGCGTTCTTATGATATTTTTTCCCGTCTTTTAAAAGACAGAATTGTTATGCTCAGCGGAGAGGTAAATGATGCTGTGGCCTCTACTATAGTTGCACAGTTTTTGTTTCTTGAAGCAGAAGATCCTGAAAAAGACATCTATTTTTATATTAACTCTCCCGGCGGAGTTGTAACTGCGGGAATGGCTATTTTTGATACGATGAACTATATTCGTCCGCATGTGGCCACTATCTGTATCGGACAGGCTGCGTCCATGGGTGCATTCTTGCTCTCGAGTGGTGAAAAAGGCAAACGCTATGCACTCCCTCATGCAAGAATTATGATACACCAGCCTTTAGGCGGTGCGCAGGGTCAGGCAACTGATATCGCAATTCAGGCAGAAGAGATTCTTCGCATGAAAAAAGAGCTCAATGCAATATTGGCAAAAAATACCGGGCAAAGCATTGAAACAGTTGAACAAGATACAGATCGTGATAACTTTATGAGTGCTGCAGAAGCAAAAGAGTATGGCATGATTGATGAAGTTTTAGTGAAAAACGACAAAGAATAGGGAGAAAATATGGCAGGTGGATTAAAATCAAAAGTACAGAAAAACTCTAATGCAAAGACAACTGTCATAAAAAAACTGGATCTTGAGAGTTCTTCGAGTGATATCGAAATTTATGCAAAAGAGGTTTTAAACGCACTTATTGCAGACAATTTACCGCCTACTCCCAATAACTTTTCACTCTATTTTGACAGACTTCTAGAAGATAAAAGTGAAAACCTTCGCAAGCAGATACACTCTATTTTGGAACTTGAAGAAAACAATGATGATGAAAATACTATTGTTTTGGAACAAAATCTTAAACAGGGTTTTAGTTCCATCAAGCATATTCTTACTGTAACAGCCAACCTGTACAAAAATATGTCTTTAATGATAAAAATTTTAGAAAAAAGAAAAAAAGAGCTCAGTAATGTACCTAGCGAAAAAGAGGCTGTGAATATAATTGGCATTTTAGAGGGGGATGTTTCCAAACTAAATTCTATTTTAAAAACACAAAGTTCTCAAATGAAAACAATCTATGATGATACAGCTAAAATTGTTAAAAATGTTGAGAATGAGACAATATTTGACAATCAATTCGGAGTTTATAACAAACGGTATCTGCTTACAAAAATTGAGCAGGAAATTGGGCTTATTAAAGAGTTTAATCATAAGAGTTCCCTTATTATGATAGAACTTTCTCGTGAGCTCAAGAAAAGTGTCAACAATGATAAGGCAATTTTGCTGATGACCAGAACAATTGCAAGACTGCTTTTAAAAACTTCAAGACGCAGCGACATTGTGGCACATTACGGGAACGGAGTCTTTGCAATGCTGCTCAAGCATACAGATATAGAGAGTGCCCAAAAGGCAAGTGAGCGACTGAGTGATTTGGTTTCAAACTCTAATTTCTTTTTAGCAGACAGAGAAATCCATCTAAAAATTTCTATCGGTGTGACAGATGTAAATCCTGAAAATTCTGTTGAAGAGATTGTAGTAAGTGCAATGGATGGTATCCAAAAAGCGTATGAAGATAAAAACAGTGATTATGCTGTCTCATTAAGATCATAAAAAGCAGGAAAATTTTTAAGAGATGAAGTTAACTATAGTAGAATATCCGGATAAAAGACTGAGAGAAAAATCTTGCGAAGTCAAAGAGTTTGATGATTCTTTACATGAATTGCTTGATGCCATGAACCCTTTGATGATAAGCACAAACGGTATAGGTCTTGCGGCGATTCAGGTAGGCCATCCGATTCGAGCTCTTATTTTAAATATTCCTGATGAAGAGGGTGAACAGCCCCCTGAAAACCTGCTTGAAATTATCAATCCGGTTATGACGCATAAAAGTGGAGAAACAACCTATCAAGAGGGTTGCTTGAGTGTTCCCCAGTTCTATGAAGATATTAAGCGATATGAAAATATTATTATAAATTATCAAGACAGATATGGGAACACAAAAACACTCGAAGCAGATGGGCTTTTGGCTATAGCCATTCAGCATGAGATGGATCACCTTGAAGGTATTTTATTTATAGACAAGCTCTCCTATGCAAGACGAAAGAAGTTTGAAAAAGAGTATAAAAAAATGCAAAAAGAGAGAAAAAACAGCAAATAAAATGACAATTTGTCATATTATTCCTTACATGTAAAGTATTCAGCTAAGATAGAAACAACTAGAAGAAGGTTGATTCAATGAAAAAAGTTCGCTGTGCAACATATGAGGGAATAGATGCCAAAGTCGTTGATGTGGAATCAACCTTGACGAAAGGGCTGCCGTCGTTTTCTATAGTAGGGATGGCATCTACTGCTATTACAGAATCAAAAGAGCGGGTAAAATCTGCACTCCTGAGCAATGATTTTTCTTTTCCTCCCAAAAGAATTACTTTTCTTCTGGCTCCGTCTGAACTTGCAAAATCGGGTTCACAGTTCGATTTGAGTATGGCTCTGCTTATACTTTTGAATGAGAGTGATGCGGACTTGAACGGCTGGTTTGTTTTTGGTGAACTGGGGCTTGACGGAAAGGTAAAAGAAAATATTCAGCTCTACCCTTTAATTCTTTCTTTGGCAAATCAGGGGCTTATATCGCAAGCTGTTGTGCCGTATGAATCACTGCAAAAGCTGTCAAAAATTCCAAATGTTTCATTTTACGGAGTCAAAAGTCTCAATGAGGCTGTCAGTCTTTTGAAAAATCAGGAGAATGCAACGCCAAATATAGAACAAAGTGAAATTGGCTATCCGTATTATCAGTTAGAGGCACAAAGGTTTTATTATACAAAAGAGTATGCAGAAGATTTTATTGATGTCAAAGGACAGGAAATTGCCAAAAGAGCGGCTTTAATAGCTGCGGCAGGGTTCCATAATATTATTTTTGAAGGCAGCCCCGGATGCGGGAAGAGTATGATTGCAAACAGACTCCGTTATATTCTTCCGCCCATGACAGAGAATGAAATTCTGGATGTTGCCAAGCTTGAAGTTTTAGAGGGGTATGAGCCACAATTCAAACCTCACAGAACACTAAAAAATCCACATCACAGTTCTACACCGGCAAGCATTTTTGGCGGGGGCAGTCATAAGGCTAAGATTGGAGAGGTAGGGCTTGCAAACAACGGTATACTGTTTTTTGATGAATTACCACATTTTTCAAAAGCTGTTTTGGAATCACTCAGAGAGCCAATGCAGGATGGAAAAATAAGAATTTCAAGAGTGAATTCTAAAGTGGAGTATCCTGCCAAATTTTTATTTATAGGCGCCATGAATCCTTGCCCATGCGGAAATTTATTAGATTCACACAAAGAGTGCAGGTGCAGTGATTTGGAAATACAAAAATACAAAAATCGTCTCTCTGAACCATTTTTGGACAGAATAGATTTAAATGTGGTCATGCAACATGTAAATGCAAATGATCGTCCAAGCTTTTCATCAAAAGAAATGCACAAAACGGTTATTGAAGCACATATATTTTGCCAAAAACGTGGGCAAAAAGAGTTTAATGCGCATCTTTCAGATAAGGATCTGGAGAGATTTTGCAAAATGGACAATGCATCCAATACAATACTTCAGACTGCCATAGAAAGATTTGCCTTGTCATTTAGAAGTATAAAAAAAATTCAAAAAGTTGCTCGGACAATAGCAGATTTGTCTCAATCCGTTTTGATTGAAAAAGAACATATGCTTGAGGCTCTTTCATACAGAAGAAGGTAGGTTAGTAAAAGATATTTATATATCTTTTATTTGCATTCAGTTACAATGGTTGGGATTGGTATTACATGTAGTGTGCTTAAAATGAAGAGGAGAAAAGAAATATGCATGACAGAAGAAAAAAATCAAAAATATTACCGATCTTTTTTTTATTTTTGCAGATAACAGCATTTTTCTTTGCAAGCTATTTCTTTTATCTGTTGGCAGTTACAATGGGAGTATCGGTAAATATTACAGTGTTGATTATAACAATTGTCAGTATATTTGCCATAATAAAATTTTTTGCCAGATACTTTGAAATTAAAAATCGGATAAAATATATGGACTATGAATATTTTGGAAAAAAAGAGAAGTGATAAAATTTGTATTTATGTTATGCCTAAGCTCATCTTTACTTGTCTTGAGTGATGAGTGTCTTGTCATCAAAAAGAGCAAGAAGAAAACAGCTACACATCAGCTGTCGGTAAAAGAGAAAAAAAAGAGATTTTTGATGTTGCTGGTTCCTGTTGTGCGTAAAGTGCATAATGAACTGATGCAAAGATATGAACGAATTGCAAAAGATATCGCGAATAAAGAAAACAGAGAAGAGATTGAGTTCTTGAAAAAAAAATATAAGGCGACAAGTGATGAGGATTTGTTGGCACGTTTGAAACCGCACCCTGTAAGCATTACATTGGCCCAGGCTGCTGTGGAAAGCGCATGGGCTACTTCGAGGTTTTTCAAAGAGGCAAACAATGTTTTTGGAATGTGGAGTTCTAATGCAAATGAAAAACGTATTGCCGCAGGTAAAAAAAGAGGTGGTGCACAAACGATATGGCTAAGAAAATTTGATACACTGGAAGATGCTATACGTGCCTATTTTGAAATGATTGCAACAGGAAAGGCATATAACAAGTTTCGTCAACTGCGTTTAGAGTATGATGATCCCTATAAAATAACGCAGGGTCTGGATAAGTATTCTGAAATGGGAGAGGACTACACAAAAGTGTTAAACCAGGTGATTAAGTTTAATCATTTAACGAAATATGATCGTTAAAGTATTATTTTTATTTTTTATGCAACATAAATTGACCGATTTGCCTTTTCCACCAGCTGCACTGTTGCGAAAAATTACAGATGTTTTTGGCTACACATTATAATATGTAGCTTCAGGATGATAAACGACAAGAGCCGAAGTTGACTGCTCAGGATGAATTTGAAATGTTTCACTTAATTCAATTCCAAACTCTTCGGGTTTTAAAAGGTTGAACAAAGGACGGTTGAGTTCCAAGTCAGGGCAGGCGGCATAGCCAAAAGAGTAGCGGCTTCCCTGATATCTGTTCATGCGTACATCGGCTAGAGTGTTTCCTTCATCTTTTGCTATGTTGAGATCAAGGCGTATTTGTTTATGGGCAATTTCGGCAAGTGCTTCAGCAAGTTCAACCCCGAGTCCATGAAACTGATAATACTCCGTATAGTCGCCTCTTTCATAGATTTCGCGTTCTGCATCACTGATTTTACTGCCGGCACTCACACAGGTAAGGGCAATGACATCATGTCTGTCGTTATGAAAAAAGTCACTGAGTGCGCGGTGTGGTTTTTTTCTCTGACGCGGAAAGGTAAAAACTTCTTTGGCGCGTCCTATAATGTGTTCAAGCGGTTCACGGTTGATATCTTCTTCTTTGAACCAGCCTTCGCTTTCATCAAAAATCAAAAGGGAGGTATCATCGCTTCTGCACGGCCAGTAGCCGTAGAGTATGGTCGGCTCAAAAAGTTTTTCTTCTATAAAACGCTTTTTGAGTTTTTCATAGGCGGGCCATACAACTTCATCAAGCTGTTTTTGGTAGGCTTCTTTTGTCATGCCTTTTGAGGAGTAGCCCCAGCGGGATTTGAAAAGTATTTTATGGTTAATCCATTCAAAAGCCATTTCAATTTGCTGTGAGGTAAGTTTAATTTCGCGTCTGCCCCAAAACGGCGGTGTCGGTACGGGTACATCCCGTGAGGGCATTTTGATTTCAGACAACGGCGGGATAATAACCTCTTTGACTTCTTTTCGCTCTATTTCAGGTGCATCAGGATGCAGGTTTGTATCAAAATTACCGGCTTCTATGCGGCTCATGGCGGTGACACCGTCAAAAGCATCTTTGCAGTAAAAAATAGGGCCGTCATAGGCAGGTCGGCAAAAATCATCTATAAAAGCACGTGTAAGAGCTGCACCACCCAAAAGAATCGGAATTTTAATGCCTTTTTCCTGTAAAATATTCAAGTTTTCAAGCATCACCTGTGTCGATTTTACCAAAAGACCACTCATACCAAGAGCCTGTGCGTTTGATTTTTCCAATGTTTCAAGAAAGCTGTCAAGTTCTACTTTTATACCAAGATTGATAACTTTATACCCGTTGTTTGAGAGAATAATATCCACAAGATTTTTCCCGACATCATGAACATCGCCTTTAACGGTTCCCAGTATCAGTGTGGTATCTGTCTCTTTTTCAATTTTTGGCAGATAGGGTTTGAGATGGTCAACTGCTTTTTTCATGGTTTCTGCTGACTGTAATACAAAAGGAAGCTGCATCTGCCCTGAACCGAAAAGTTCACCGACAACTTTCATGGCATCAATGAGAATCTCATTGACTATTTTTTCAGGAGCAATTTTGTGACGAGCCTCCTCCACAAGAGGAATCATTCTGTCTTTGTCTCCGTCCATCAGGAGTTTGGCGATTTTCTCTTCGTCACTCATTTTGAGATAGGCTTCATCCACAGCATCATTGTCTACGGCCTCTTTGGAAGAAAAATGTTCTATAAAGGTAAAAAGCGCTTCTCCGTTTGGTTTGCGGTTGAAAATCAAATCATCACAAATTTCCTGATCTTCTTTTGGAATTTTATTCAGTGGAATGATATGCTTGACATTGATGATAACCGAGGTAAGTCCTGCCTCGACACAATGATGCAAAAACATAGAGTTGAGGTAGGGTCTTGCATCTTTGTCAAGTCCGAAAGAGATATTTGAAAGCCCTAAAATTGCACCGACTTCCGGATGTTTTTGACGAAGTTGGCGAATAGCTTCAATAGTATTGATACCCGCATCAAAATACTCTTCATCACCTGAGCCCAATGTAAAGGTCAAAACATCAAATACAAGGTCCTCTTTTTTGATGCCGTGACGGTTGGTTGCGAGGTCGATAATGCGCTCTGCTACTCTGATTTTGTCTTCGACGGTTTTTGCCATCCCTTTTTCATCAATCGTCAGACAGACAAGACTGGCACCAAATTTTTTGGCCAACTGACACACGGCGTCAAATTTCGGCTCGCCGTCTTCAAGGTTGACAGAGTTGAGAATCGGTTTGCCTCCGATATGTTTGAGGGCAGTTTCAAGTCCTTTGGTCTGAGTAGAGTCAGGCATAAGGGGCAGGGCGATTTTTTGGGCGTACATTGCCATGACTTCTGTCATATCTTTTGTTTCATCGCGCCCGGCAAACCCGACATTGACATCAAGCACATGCGCACCTGCGCGAACCTGCTGCTGGGCAACGGAGAGGGTGCCTTCATAATCTTCTGCCAAAAGCAGTTCACGGAATGCCTTTGAACCGGTTGCATTGGAACGCTCACCTACAAGCAGCGGTGCGGGTTCTTGCATAAGAGGAACGGTGTTAAAAAGTGAAGCGATGGAATTTTGCTGAGAACCTGATGGTGTTTTAGGTGTAACTGTTGTGACTTTATCAACAAGTGCGCGAATATGCTGAGGTGTTGTTCCGCAGCATCCTCCTAAAAAGCTCACACCGTCATACTCTAAAAACTTCTCCTGTTGTGCAACAAACTCATCAGGTCCCATCGGGTAGTAAGTGTAGCCTCCGCGGTTTTGTGGCAGACCGGCATTGGCATGCACACTGATTGGTTTGCCCCAAAGTTCACTGAGTGTTTTGACATGTTTGAGTACCTGTTCGGGTCCTGTTCCACAGTTGAAACCAAGAGAGAGAATGTCAAAGGGTTCCATAATGGTTGCAATTGTCTCAGCATCTGTCCCTATAAGCATTGTTCCGCTGAGCTCGATGGTTACAGAAACCATAATGGGAATCTCTACCTCTTTTTGTCTGCAGGCTTCTTGTATAGCATGCAGGGCAGCCTTTATCTGCAGTGGGTCCTGCGCCGTTTCAATGAGAAATACATCAACTCCTCCATCAATCAGGGCAAGACAAAATTCAGTATAGCCTGCATACATCTCATCATAGGTGATGTGACCAAGAGAAGGAAGTTTGGTTCCCGGTCCTATGGAACCCAAACAAAAACGGGGATGCTCCGGTGTTGAAAAAGCTTCACACTGCTTTTTTACCAGTTCTGCTCCGGCACGTGTCAGTTCATACGCACGGTGACCAATGTTGTATTCATCCAAAACCCAGGAAAATGAACCAAAGGTATTGGTTGTGATGAAATCAGCCCCGGCAGTCAGATAGGCATGAAAAATATCATTCATAATTTCAGGAGCTGTCACATTTAAGAGTTCATTACAGCCTTCGTTGCCTTTCCATGCCTCTTTTGGAATTTGGTCATCACGCTGCTGCAGTTGTGTACCCATTGCCCCATCGATGATAAGCGGGCGTTTTTTGATAGTTTCCAAGATGTATTGTTTTGTTGTCATATATAAAATCTTTATAGAAAATTAATTCTTATATTGTAACAAACAAGAGCATAAAGAACTCTTTGTTGATTTGTTGAATTCTGGGATCACCCCAATCCTAAAAAAACAGGAATTTAAAAGAAGAACAATAATTGCTTGAACTCTAAAAAACTAAAGTGATTACATATGGCAACAAAAACAAGAGAAAAATTAGCGAAAAAGCGTTCTATAAGAGGGTATGCAGATCAAGCCCAATCAAATCAACTTTTAAAATTGTTTTCAGAGGTGACAGACTATCGGAAACCTCAAGGTAAAAGACACCGACTAGAACATATTTTATATCTTTCAGTATTGGCTGGATTGATGGGAGCAACTGACTATAAGCAAATATCTATTTGGATAGAGAAGCATATTCAAAAAGAACAAGTTAAAAGATTATTAGGTGTAGAGTTTATATTAACACCAAAGAAAAGTTTGGTTTCTGATGTGTTAGCGAAAGTTGATAGCCAAGAAGTTGAAGTTGTTTTTAGGAAATGGATAAGAACCTATGTCGATACAAGAGGAAAGCACCTGAGCGTAGATGGCAAGGTTATGAATGGCAGCAAATACAAAGATAAGAGATCAATAGAAGTAGTTGGTGCTGTTTTATCTGAGATAGGGGTAATAATTGCTCATCAACAAATAGCAGAGAAGTCGAATGAAATACCTGCCCTTCAGGCTATGATAGGGGAATTGGGAGATGAATTTATCTTTACTTTTGATGCAATGAATACCCAAAAAAACTCTTGATGCTATCGAAAATAGTGGTTCAAAATATATTGCCAAGGTAAAAGATAATCAAAAAACCTTACTTGATAAAATAGATGAAATTTCAAGAGATATAAAACCGACAAATATTTACAAGGCTAAACCTGTCCAACAATCTAATGAATGGATTAATAGGAAGGTGTTTGTATATCAACCAACTACTTTTTATCATAATGGCATAACTCATATTCGCTCAATAATAAAAGTTATAAAAAAAGTAGAGTCAACAAATCATAAAACTGGCGAGATTACTAATAGCACTAGAATTCAATTCTGTATTGCAAATTTTCATGAAAGTGCAGAATTCTTTCACAATAAAATTTTACACCATTGGAAAGTGGAAACCATGCATCAATACAAAGATAATTCACTTTTAGAAGATGCTCATAATTGTCATTTAAATCCATTTTTAATGACTATTCTTAGAAGTATGATTTTGAATATTTTACACCTTAATGGTGCAAAATCTATACAAGAACAACTCATCAACAATAGATGGGATTTGGATGACTCTATCGCTCAAATATTAAAATTGAGTTTTTAGAGGATTGTGGTGTTCTGGGATCTAATTTTTCATAAATCTTGTTAAAAGTAAAGCTTTTAAAAAAAATTTGTTATAATGAAGAAATTTATTAGTAGGAGTGTTAAAATGTATAAAAAAGTTTTATCGAGTTCTTTGATAGCAACTGCATTGTTATTGTCCGGGTGCGGGGGGAGTGATACTACATGTAGAATTGATGTGCAAAATGCTATTGATGACGGAAATTACGATGTGGCTATTTCTTTGTTAGAAGGGGAATGCAGAACAGCATATACGCAAAGTGACCTTAATATGAACCTTGCATCAGTATATATGGGAAAATCCGGTTACAGTGTCAGCGATATTGCAGATATGCTCATAAATTCTAACGATACACAGAATGATGCCTTTTCTACTTTTATCTCAAGTGTAAGCAAAAAGAGAAATCCAGATTCTTTGCCGCTTTTGACAAAGGCACAGCAATACTATCTTGCAGCAATATCATTAGATACAAACAGTTCTGTTTCAGAACTTTGTTCAAGAAGCAATTTAGATTTGCGTAATGATTCAAGATTGGAAAACGCATGCCTTTATATCAGTTTTAATGATGCGGTAAAAGCGACAAATACGGTAACATATCTGACAGGCGATGTTGACAAGCTGGTTGAATCACTCAATAATACAAATACAACACCCTATGATATGAAAGCAAGTATGGATGCGCTTGCTTGGCTTATTGATAGTAATTTTACACCAAACGAAGGGAATATAACAGCACAGGATGTAAACATCAGTAATAAAAGCTATGCACATGTAATAGTGAATTATGGTACCAATGGTCTTTTTTACAGACTTGGCAAAAGCACGACAAGAGATGCAAACAATTCAACTGTATTGACAGATGGCTATTGTGACAGTGACGGGAACAGAACAGCCTGTGAAGGTATTGAAAAAACAGATGGTTCTATTGATATAACAAATCCGGCAGCTTTAAGTTGTTATGCGTGTCCTGTTGACTTTGATGGGAATGGAGCAACTGAAGATGTTGTAAAACTTCTGGTGGATACATTCAACAATGGTACGGAAAGCATCACAGCTATTATAGATGATCCTGATATTACAGACAGTATTAGAGAATTTAAACAAGATATTACCAATGGTAATGATGTCAATATTACAGTTGATGATATCATCAACTATCTAAACGGGAACTAGGGAGAGTAAGAACATGAAAAAAATAGTATCATTATCACTTATTGCTTTAAGTACATTGGTTTATGCAGATATGTCAATACAGCCTTTTTTATATAAAGATCCCCGTATTATGGGAATGGGCGGAGTAAATACTGCCGTTGGCGGTTATTCCACTGCTGTTTTTTATAATCCTGCAGGGCTTATTAAAATTAAAAAAAGTCATGGTGTTGAGGTTGAACTTTTAGGCTTGGGTATCACTTCTTCTGAAAAGACAAAGACTTTTATAGATGATTTGAGTAATTCTAAAGATAGCGAGGTTATTAATACTTTGGATAAATATTCAGGGGATGCTTTTAATGCCTCTGCTTCTAACTATAGTTCTGTCTCATACCATACACAAAATGACATAGCATACTCACTTGGTATTTTGGCAGCAGTAGATGCAAACTTTATGCCACATACGAACAGTGGTGCAAATGGAGTGCTGGAGACACATTCCAGAGCCTATGGCGGGATTTTTTTATCAGGTGCAAAAAAATACACGGGTATAAAACTTCCCTTACTTGGGAATAAGCTTGACGGTTCTTTAACTGTAGGTGTTACTGCTAAATATATAACACAAAAATCTTATGAAGCTGGATTGGATCTTGGCGAAGTAGTTAATAATAAAGATGATTTGGCACAATATCTTCAAGATACATATGAGGTTGATAATTCTGGTTTTGGACTGGATGTTGGCTTTTTATACGAATTTAACAATGAAAAATGGAATCCGGCAGTGGGCTTGAGTGTGATGAATATAGGCACACTTGATTTTGAAGATGCGTATGGCGCACAGCCTTTATCGGTAAACCTCGGGGTCTCCATTTCTCCGAAAATTCCATGGTTTGATGATTTAAAAGTAGGAGTAGACTATATAGACCTTTTCAACGCCCAACAAATGAGAGTGAGAAACTACAACCCATACCGTTCCCAAGATCAATATGACAATGCCAATATAGAGTATGAACTTTTGCAGCATTTAAGAATTGGTGCCAGTTTGGGGCTTGTTGATAATTCCTGGTTTATGATGACTCTTAACGGCGGCTTGTACAAAGGCTCTTATACTGCAGGTTTTGATATGCAGCTTGCAATTTTTAAACTTCAGGCTGCAACATACCAAGAACAGCTAGGTTCGACAATTGGACAAATTGAAGACAGACGCTATATGCTGGTGGTTGGAATTGGCTGGTAAAGTATAAATTTTTAACTTTTTGACGAAAAAATCAATTTTATCATTGACTTTGTTCGTCAAAAAAGAGTATAATGGCGATGAAATTAAAAAGATAGTGAGGTTTTATCGTCGAATGACAATAGCATACATCCGCCCAGATAAAAATTTTCTTGCGGCACATGAACAATTACAGCATATTAATGCCTACGCTCTTAGTAAGCAGATTACAATAAATGAAGAATTTGTAGATCAAACTTCCCAAAATAAACGCTTAGATAAACGTACAAATGTAACCTCTTATTTCCAATCAAAAAAAGAAGCGATACTGTTGATATATGATGTTTGGGTTTTGAGTACAAATATGGAAGATTTAATTCAGATGGTAAGCTGCCTAATGAAAAATAACTATAAAGTACACTTTATTAAACATTCCGTTATAATGTCCAAAGAGAGCAGTGCAATGTTGATTTTAGGCCTTATGGATCAGTTGCGCCAAAAAATCCAAGCTGATGCAAAACGAATGATTGGTCGTCCCAAAGGGAGTAGGTCAAGCTCTAAATTTGATAAATACATTAACGAAATTTTACAGTATTTAAAAGAGGGAAAGAGTGTGAGTTCTATGGCTCGGCTTTTAAATGTAAGTAGAAGTTCGTTAAAAGATTATATAGAATCAAGAGAGTTAAAACAGGTTGCATTTGGTTCATTAGTACCAGAAGCCAAAGAGAATGCAGAAGAACAAGTGATTAATACTATCATTTGTCCAGAATGATATCAAAGGAGAAAAAATGAGTGAAAAGAAAAAAAGTATAGAGATACCTACCCCTTGGAGAATTAAACGCTATTATGTTTATGCGTTGGCGACAATAGTGGCTTTGGTGCTGCCATGGATTAAAGTCAATGGACACCACTTCTTTTTATTGAGTTTTGACAAAATGAAACTGGACCTTGCTTTTGTGCAGTTTGATATGCAAGAGTTGTATTTGATGCCATTTTTATTGATGCTTCTTTTTATTACTATATTTGGTATGACAGTTTTAGGTGGTCGTGTTTTTTGTGGATGGGTATGTCCGCAAACTGTGTTTCGTGTCATTTACCGTGACTTGATTGAAACAAAGTTATTGCATTTACGCAAGCGTATCGGAAACAAGCAACAAGAACCGGATATGTCAAAACCTGAAAACAAAGTCAAAAAAGCGATCGCTATTATGATATGGACAGTGCTTGCATTGATTGCAGGAGCCGATTTTATGTGGTATTTTGTCCCGCCGGAGACCTTTTTCCAGTATCTAAGCAATCCTGGAGAGCATTTGACAATGATTGGTTTTGTTGTAGGGATTGCAGCATTTTTGATTTATGACATTGTATTTTTAAAAGAAAATTTTTGTATTTATGTCTGTCCATACTCTCGTGTACAGTCAGTACTCTATGATGAACACACAGTTATGGCGATATATGACTTTAACAGAGGCGGACATATCTACGACGAGCATCACCATAAAAAATTTGAAAAACAAAAAGAGTTGCAAACAGTAGAGCCAAATGCCGAATGTACGACATGTGAAAAATGTGTCACTGTCTGTCCTACACACATCGATATTCGTGAGGGACTGCAACTTGAATGTATAAACTGTCTGGAATGTGTTGATGCCTGTACAACAGTTATGGGCAAACTTGGAAAACCATCACTCGTGACATGGTCAAGTGAGTATGAAATAGCTGAGAAAAAAGGAAAAACAAAATATTTTCGTCCAAAAATCATAGCATATATGGTTTTACTTGTGGGTCTTATGTTCGCACTTGGATATATGAGTACGACGAAAGAGCATATGCTTTTAAATATCAACAAAGAGACAAGACTTTATGCTGTCAAACATCTTGCAAATAATAAATTTGCAGTTGAAAATTCTTATGTCTTTTTATTGCAAAATACTGAGAACGAACCAATGAAATTTTTCTTTGAAGTTATTCCTCCAAAAGGAATGGAAGGGAAAATTCAAATAGTAAAACCGTCAAAACCTTTTAGAGTGGTTCCTGGTGTTAAAAAGAAAAAAATTGTAACACTCAGAACAACAGAAATGTTGGCTGATGACAAACGCAAGGATACTATTATTCCTATTACTATTCATGCATATGCTTTGGATAAAGACGGAAAGCCAAGTAAACTTATTTCTGTAATGAGACATACAATCTTCGTCTTTCCTAAAGAGAATGTCCTTTTAGGCTCAAAATAAATTTAATAATAAGAAATCACACCATGGTGTGATTTCTATCAAATTCTTCACAAATAAATAATTTGTTTTCTCATCAGCATAAAATTTGCTATAATTCGCCTCTATTTATAAATTTATAATAAAAGGTAATAACTATGGCATTCTCAAAAGAAAATAGAAAAGGTACTGTTTCAGGTATCATCTTTGTTGCAATATTTGCAGCTGCTGCAACATCAATAGCGCAAATTGCATTTGTCAAATCACTTGGCATCTCTCCTCTTGTTATCGGTATAGTATTAGGTATTTTTTATGCAAATACTTTACATAACCATATTCCAAGCGCATGGGGAACCGGTATTACGTTTTCAGGCAAAAAGATTCTTCGTTTCGCAATCGTATTTTATGGTTTTCGCATAACATTTCAGCAGATTATGGATGTGGGACTCAGTGGTTTTACTGTCTCACTCATTATGCTTTCCACGACTTTTTTACTGGGAACATATTTAGGTATAAAAGCGTTTAAAATGGATAAAGACACATCAATGCTTACAGCAGCAGGTGCCTCTGTCTGTGGTGCTGCGGCAGTTCTTGCAACAGAGCCTGTTTTAAAAGCAGAAGGGTATAAAACTGCTGTAGCGGTTTCAATGGTTGTGCTCTTTGGTACAATTTCTATGTTTTTGTATCCTGTGTTGTATGCATCAATTATTGAGCCGGCAACAGGATTTTTGCATATGACTCCGGAACAGTTTGGTATCTATACGGGCGGGACTATTCATGAAGTGGCACAGGTTGTGGCTGTACCTGCTTCTATTCCGGGTGCACCTGAAATTATGGCAAACTCTGCAGTGATTGTTAAAATGACTCGTGTTATTATGATTGCGCCAATGCTTATTGTTTTGGGAATTTATTTGTCTATGCAGGCAAAAAAAGAGGGAAAATCCGGTGGTAAATTACAGCTTGTTATCCCTTGGTTTGCAGTATATTTTATAGGTATGGCCGGATTTAACTCTTTAGATTTGGTACCGCATGCTATTGTTGATACTATCAATACAATTGATACTTTTCTTTTAACGATGGCAATGACAGCACTGGGTATGGGAACAATCTTTTCCAAATTCAAAGGTCTTGGTTTGGCACCGCTGTATACTGCCGGTGCGATGTTTGCATGGCTGGTTATAGGTGGTTTTGTGGTGACGAAGTTTGTAACAGCTGCTCTGTAGGAGCTGTTACAGATTTGGCACTTTAAGCTTCTTAATAAATCTATTTAAATAAATATTATATAATATTTATACTAGTTCACAAAGGAGTTTAATTTTGTCCTATATTCCAAATACATTAAACTCTTTTTGGCTTTGGAAAGAGGTTTATGTAAAACTGGGGATTTCTAATCCTGCCTATAAATATTGGAAAAACACTCCAACACTAAAGCTGAATAATAAATATATTTTTATTCAAAAACAGACACTTCCAAAAAAACATGAATATGTTGAAAACATTCTGACAGATCTTTCGGGTTATTTGCCAATCAAATATGCATCAGATCAGTTACATGTAAATGAACACTTGTTCGTAAGCAACAAAATGGCACTTCATACAGAGTTTGAGTATAAGTTTGTCGAAGATGTAAAATTTGTAAATGTAAAAAGATTTTTCAGAGAATATGGCATTAAAGTCAATAAAAACTCCATTGTACAGTTAGGGAAAATCAAGGATTTGGAAATATCTTCGGATGCAACATTTTATAATTTGAAAAATGATTACGGATTGGTGGTATATAATTCATGAATACTTTTTTTATAGAGTTTCGAGACCCTCTTTTTTCCATTATTATTTTCTTTACCATTATATTTATAATTACTTTTTTTTCTTATTGGTGGGGGAGATATAAAAGAAAAGAGGACTCTAAACAGATAAGTAAATTTTTGGAACAGTTTCGTACCTTGCCATCACATAACGAATTGAAAATTTTAATAGCTGAAGGAGGGCTGTCTGAAAAATCATGGCTGCTTCTTGCAAGTGCATACTATAAAAACGGTGATTATGAAAAAAGTATAGAGATATATAATGAAATATTAAAACTTGGAAATAAAAGAAATACGAGAGAAACAATGTTTTTACTTGGAAAAACATATTTTAAAGCAGGGTTTTTAGAACGTTCCAAGCATGTTTTTTTAGAAATTTTGAAAAAGAATCCTCGTACACCGGAAGCTTTACATTATTTGCTTCTTGTATATGAATATATGAAAGATTACAAATCTGCTTTGGAAGTTTTAGAGCCATTGGATGAACTTCAAGAAGATGTTATTCTTGAACGTGCGTATCTACATGTTTTGGAAGCTCTTGATTCGCCGAATATGACAAAAGAAGAAAAAGTCCAAAAGTTGTTGGAGATCTATAAAAATGCTCATCGTCTGGCTTATTTGATATTTGATTATATTTTTCAAGTAAATCCGCAACTTGCCTGGGAAAATATTGACATCTCTAAAAGTGAACTTTTGACAGAACTCTTCTGGCGATGTGATTCAAAAGATTTGAATTTGGATATAATTACAGACAATGGCTATCTGCGGGAACTTTATACTGCAAGAGGTGATGTGAAACTTGCATACAACAGCAGTATATTTGAGCTTGATGTGCTGATAAAACTTGAGGGAAAATCAAATGCAACACTCAGTTTTGAGTATGTGTGTGATAACTGCAAAGGGACATATCCTTTTGCTTTTAGCCGTTGCAGTTCATGCCATGCGATAGATACAGCAAGAGTGGAATACAGTTTAAGTAAAGATTACGGTAAGGAATTCAGTGAAGAAAATAACTCTTTTCAGTGACGGCAGTGCCTTGGGAAATCCAGGGCCGGGAGGTTATGGCGTTATTTTGCGATATGGTACAAGTGAAAAAGAGCTTTCAGGCTCGGAACTTCATACTACAAATAACAGAATGGAACTCAAAGGTGCAATAGAAGGACTTCGTGCTCTAAAAGAGCCTTGTGAGGTCGATATAATTTCTGATTCCTCTTATGTGGTAAAAGGAATCAATGAGTGGTTGCAAAACTGGATTAAAAGAGATTTTAAAAAAGTCAAGAACCCTGATTTGTGGAAAGAATATATAGAAGTGGCCAAACCGCATAAGATTCATGCCATATGGGTACGGGGACATGACGGTCATGAAGAAAATGAGCGATGCGATGTATTGGCGAAAGAAGCGGCGCAAAAAGCCAAAGAAGCTTTAACATAATGAGGAGAAGGTATTTATGCATAAAAATATAAAGACATTGGAAGAAAAATTAGGATATGAGTTTCGTGACAAAAAGCTCATTATCGAAGCGCTGACACATAAAAGCTATAAGCAGCCCTACGATAATGAGCGATTGGAGTTTTTGGGTGATGCCGTACTGGACCTTGTGGTCGGAGAGTATCTTTTTAAAAAGTTTCGGACATCTGATGAAGGAAAACTCTCCAAAATCCGGGCATCACTGGTCAATGAAACAGGTTTTGACAAACTGGCACGGGCTTTGAATCTGGGTGATTACATACTGCTTTCAAATGCTGAAGACAATAATGGCGGGCGTGAAAAATCTTCTCTGCTTTCAAATGCTTTTGAAGCTATAATGGGTGCAATATATTTGGAAGCCGGTTTGGCAGAAGTGCGAAGAATAGCCATTGATTTAATAGAAAAAAATCATGATGAGATCTCTTTGGATTCTTTGTTTCGTGATTTTAAAACAACACTTCAGGAATTGACACAGGCCCGCTTCGGGATAACGCCGGAGTATAAAGTTTTGGCATCACGCGGTCCTGATCATCAAAAAGAATTTGAAGTGGGTGTATTTATAGAAGACAAAGAGTATGCCAGAGCAAAGGGAAAGAGTAAAAAAATTGCGCAACAAGAGGCTGCGAGAGTTGCTGTAGATATGCTAAATAAGGAAAAAAAGTGAACAGTTTTGGAATGAAATTACGATTTTCAACATTTGGAGAGTCTCATGGAAAAGCATTAGGTTGTCTTTTGGATGGTGTTCCCGCGGGCTTGAATATTGATGAAGAATATATTCAAAGTGAACTTGACAGAAGAAAACCCGGAAAGAGTAAATTTGAAACCGCCAGAAAAGAAGCAGATAAGGTTGAAATCTTAAGCGGTGTGTTTGAGGGGAAAAGTACAGGTACTCCAATTGCAATGGTTATCTACAATACAAACCAAAAATCCAAAGACTATACAAATATCAAAGATGTGTTTCGTCCCGGACATGCAGATTTTACCTATTTTCACAAATATGGTATACGAGACTACAGAGGCGGAGGGCGCAGCTCTGCGAGAGAAACTGCTGCAAGAGTAGCAGCAGGGGCTATTGCAAAGCTAATGCTTCAAGAACTTGGCATTACAGTGCTTAGCGGTATCAGTGAAGTTGCAGGCATACAGGCAGAAGATTTTAATTATGAAGGTGCGAAGAAAAGTGTAATTTATGCACTTGATGTCAATAAAGAAGAAGCACAAAAAGCAGCAATACTCAAAGCAAAAGAGGCGCATGATTCTGTCGGTGGTGTTTCGCGTGTTGTCATCAAAGGCACACCCGTAGGTTTGGGACAGCCTCTTTACTATAAACTAGACGCTGTTTTAGCTGATGCTATGATGGGTATCAATGCTGTAAAAGCTGTTGAGATTGGGGATGGGGTATTGAGTGCCAAGGTACACGGTTCTCAAAACAATGATCAGATACGTGCAAACGGATTTGAATCCAATCATTCGGGTGGAATACTCGGTGGTATCAGTAACGGGGAAGATATAGTGCTTAATGTCTATTTTAAACCTACGCCATCTATTTTCAAAGAGCAGCATACTGTTACAACGGCAAATGAGGAAGTTGATTTTTCACTCAAAGGCAGGCATGATCCCTGTGTTGCTATTCGCGGTACTGTTGTATGTGAATCAATGGCCGCTTTGGTTATAGCTGATATGATACTGCTCAATATGGGTTCAAAAATGGATGGTGTCATTAAATATTATAAATAATATTTAAAAATCATCATCTCCAAATTCTTTTTCCATTGCTTTTTGATACTTTAATTCTTCTTCTTTTTGGAGCTGTTGTTTTGTTAAGACGGCTTCATGAAGAAACGCACCGAAAAATGTCTTTGGTTCTAATTTTGCCAAAGCAAGATAAATACCGCTGATAAGGGCAATAATAGTTATACCTGCTACTGCTTTTTGTATAGGATTAAATCTTTGTATAGGCTCTTTTATTCGCATTTCACAGGTTCCGCCCGGGCAGAGTGTTGGACTTTTTCTTGTTATAAATTTGTAAATCATACAGCCTACACATATCGAAAAAGCACTTTCGAGAAACATTAATGCAAGACACAGTACGCAGATGAGCACTTTGTAAAAAGTAATATCCCAGTTGAGTACAAACCATTGCATCATAGGCAACGATATGAGCCAGCCAAGAGTCCAGGCAAAGCGTTTTTGGAGTCCGCCTACATATTCCGGTTTTTGATTTTGTACAGCCAGTTTACCCAGCAGTAAAGAGGGCGAGTATTTGGGAGAAATCATTCTTGCTGTAAAGTCAATAAATAAAAATGTCAAGTAGACTCTTGCTACGATGACATGTCCAAATCCTATTCCTATAAAAATTACAAGCATTCCCAGCAAGCCAAGTATACCAGCGGCAGCTCTTGCCTCACGCTCGTTAATGACGGTTACATCATAACCCGGAACTCTTTCTCCGTAGTCTAGTAAAAAACTTTTTAAATTCATAAAATACCTTTCGTTGTAATAATTATTCTGTCATTTCTTTTAAAATTTTGACAATCATCCCCTGGGCTTCTTTTAACGGACGTATAGATTCTTCGTCTTGTATGTCGAGTGTATTTATCCAGTTTTCAACACCCAAAAATCCCATATACATCTTTGTTTCATTTTTTTTCTTGTAAAGATAGAAAGAGCACGGTGCCCAGGCACCTGCTTCGGGATGCAGTTTTGAAACAGGGTATATTACATCAAATTTGCAAATAGAATATGTATGAAAAAAATCATATGCATGAAAATCGTAATCATCAAATATTTCTTCTTGCAGATTTGTATAGTTTGGAAATAAAAATCCCAAAGGCTCTAATTCACCTTCAAATTCTGCTTCAAAGTCTTCTATAAAATCTTCCATTGAAACTTCAGGATCTACTTCCATTACCAAGTCGATTGCAAATGATTTTTTTGGAAATTTTACAGTGTGATTTAAGTCTTTAAAATGTCCGTCTGGCATTGCTTTTTTCAGTCCTGTTTGTATCAAAGCAGCATATTTTACGAGATCCGGATCATATTTGGGAACACCTGTCGCTCTTGACATTCCGTTGAGTGTCAGGGTTGCTATATTCATATTGCCGTCTTTGTCTTCCCAGATAGACATAGTTAAAGGTGTCAATGCACCAAATTTAGGATACTTCCTAATAATTTTATATGTGAGTTCACTGTTAATATACATAGCAAGATTGTAAATTTTATAATGCACTTTGCCAAATCTGGTTTTAAACGGCTTATTCATATCATTGTTTCCGGGAACACTCAGTCCAATGGCATCAAAAGCAGCTTCTATTGTTTTGGGAGTAACCTTTTTGTTTGTATTGTGTGTTGTAAAAACCTGCACATCCTGAATTTGGACAGGTTTGGAAGGTGTTGAGGCATATGTACCGTTACAGCCGTTTATAGACAGCGTTGCTAAAACAACCATTATCAGAGTGTATATCTTTTTCACTTAGTCTCCTTGAGTTTTCTATTGCATAATACGGATTAAATTTCTACTGTGTAACTTTATCATTATTGTTATATAAATAATATTAATAGAGTCAAATACTTACTGTATCTCCGACTTTAATTACGCAAGGACCACTTATTATTTTTGCAAATATACCTCTGTCGTTTTTTAGCAGTTTAGGTAACTTTGGATTTATGATGGACAAACCTTTACATAGCGTGCAGTTTTGTGTTATTTCCAATGTGGTATCACCTATTACAAAGGTGTCCCCTGCATTTAAATGGTAGGGGTTGATATCAATTAAAATATTTTCGCCCAGTGCTCCGTCTGAAAGGTTTATATTTGTCTCAGATGCCATATTGTAGCTTTGGATAGAGGTAATTAAAATAGCTCTTTGAACATTTTTATTGTAAAATTTATCATTTAGAATTCCGTATTCGTCGGCATCTATATGAGAGGTGCTTATTCTTGTTTTATCAGTATCATTTTTTGTGATGAATAATTTCAGAACTTTACCTTGCAGGTTTTTCTTCATCTGTTTTTGCTCATTATTTGTATTTGTTGTAGTTATTGTAAAAAATTGAGAGTATGAGAGCCAATGTAGTCATTGGCTCTTAAAAAAGAGGGTAAAATTATTTAATTTTACCTTTGCCTTTGTAAGTTTTACCTTTAAGGTCAACTGCTAACATTTCAACCTTATCACCTTTTTTACCAATTCCTTTAAATTGAAATTTGAAAATAGGGTTTTTCGATAAGAACTGTGAAGTAGACATATCTAAAACAGTCTCGCCGTTGACTGTAGCAGTTAAATGAGTAACAAAGTTTGCATTATCTCTGCTCCCTGTTTTCTTTTCTGCCATATTGTAAGTCATCATTGGGTGTTTTACCATTGCTTTAACTTTAACAACACCGCCTTTTAATTTTGCTTTTACTTTAATTCCAGCCATTGTATTTCCTTATTTATTTTATTTTTTCTGTATCGAAATGAGAAGGAATTATCCTTCACATCCACCAAGAGCAACATCAAGAGTTTTCTTAGCAGCGTATAGTTTGCCGTCTTTACCCTCAGCAACGATTGTTATCGTACCGGATTTAGCCATTTTGATTTTAATAGAATATTTGTTTACACTGTACTTGTTTGTTTCTACAACAAGTACTGCTGCTTCCGGATTTGCATCTTGAAATACAGAAATTGTTTTTACATCTTTGTCAGTTGAAAAATCAACCGGAATTGCACCACCGTTACTTGCGACATCAGGAGCAGTAAGTTTCACGCCTTCCATTGTTAATGCATTTGAACCATACATTGCTTTTATTGCATCCTCAACAGTATGTGCTGTCCATACACTCGGTTTAAGTTTTCTATAGTCTTCTGCTCTTACACTAGCAGGTACAACAGCTAACGCCAATGCACCTAAAGTCATGCTTAAAAATTTTCTTCTTTCCATCATTTTATCCTTTTTGTTTATTTACTTTGATTGACTATGTAGTCAACAACTGATTTGAATTGTTTGTCAGAGAGCGATGCACCACCTTTGGGAGGCATTCCTGTATCAGTCCCTTTTAAACCGTTTTTATATACTTTATCCATTCCTTTTGCAAGTAACGGTGCCCATGCAGACTTGTCTCCAGGTGCTGGAGCAGCACCTGTATCATGGCACATTGCACAGTTTGCAGCATATGCTTTTTTCGCATCAAAACTGCTTTCTTCTTTCTCTTTTGGAAGATCTCTTACTGCAGACAAAGGTGGATGAAAGTCACTGATACCGGCACCTTTTATATAAACAACTTTCGCAGTCGGTTCCTGGCAGTTTTTCATACATCTTGATGCAGGATTTTTGACATCATATTTCTGTCCGCCAAAGTTTTTTGCATTTGCATAATACTTACGTACATTTTCAGGACCATTCGGACCAGCGATATCCGGTTCAAATCCGTCTCTGTTTGGCATTTTTATTTTTAGAAATTTTTCACGATTAAGTACATACTCATCATCAACTTCCACGCCGTCTATTTCCATTTCATTTGCATTTAATATATATGCAACCAAAGCATACACTTCATCATCACTGAGACTGTCAGTTAACGGATGAGGCATCGCATCTTTAATGTACCACCATAGAGTACTTGCCTGTGGCCAGTACGTACCAAAAACACGTACAGGACCGTCAGTATCAGGTTTGATTCTTTGGTATTTCAGTGTTTCATGCAATTCATAGGCATTTCCTTTTGCAAGTGCCGGATAACCACCACCGCCTGAACCAAAGTCACCATGACACATGACACACTTTGCTTCGTAAATTTCTTCACCTTCTTCGACGCTTCCTTGCCCTTCGGGTAAACCTGTACCATCAGCCATGACATCAGAATTCCATTCGTCATATTCCGCTTTTGTCGGAGTACGGCCATATTTTACATCTGCATTATGTGCATTTGTATTTACATAATATGGTCCTGTTTTTCCGTTTACAACCGGATAATCCACTCCACCGTCAATAGAAGCTTTTGTAGGCACATTTGAACCTGCAGGTGAAGCATTTTCCATACATGCAGAAAGTCCCAGTGACAATACAGCTGCAGTAGAAATTGAAATTAATAATTTTTTATTTAATGTAAACATCATTACGCTTTTCCTTCTATTACTAACTCGCCATTAGCTTTACGCCCTAATTGAGAACGCACTTCAACGTGAGTTATTTTTCCGTCTTTTTCAACTTTCCATGTTTCCACTGCATTTCTATGGTACACAGCTTCTACACCTACAGTAAGAATTTCTTGATCAACTGTCGGTTGGATGTATCCTGCATCATCTCTTGCACGAGAAGTAAGGAAGAGTTCCTGCCCTTTTTTGTATGTATGCATATAGCTCCAGCGTGTCCAGCATTTAGGAAGAACCAAACCTTTGAGTTTCGCTTCAACATAGTTTTTTCCACCATCAAAAGAGAGGTCTACACCTGTAATTGTTCCCATTCCAGACCATGCAAGACCTTCTATCTCTACAATGTCACCATCTTCCAGGTCTGTCCAGTCAATTTCCGGAGACGGAGAAGTCACTGTTGAGTTTACTTCATTTGCATAGAAGTGTTGGATGGCCTTTCCTGTTGGTTTCAAGACTGTGTATTTCGAAGTTTCTTCTTTACAGTACCAAGGTTCACTTGCAAAATCTAAGCGTCTTAGCCATTTCACACAGAGGTTTCCTTCCCAGCCCGGAACAAGTAAGCGAATCGGATATCCTTGTTCTGGACGTAATGCTTCACCATTTTGACCCCATACAATCATGGCATCATCCCAGACTTTTTCCATTGGAATGGTTCGACCCATTTTTGAGGAATCTCCGCCTTCTGCAAGCATCCAAAGTGCTTCTTTTTTTACACCCAAGTCTTTGAGGATGTCTTTAATGTAAACACCTGTCCATTCCGCGCAAGACATAAAGCCTTTTGCAAACTGTAAAGAATTGTATTGTGGACCTCTCCATTCTTGACCGCCGTTTGCAGGACACTCAATAAAGTGAGTGCGTGTTACACTTGGGTAGCGCTTAAGCTGCTTCATAGTAAGAACCAGAGGCTTTTCAACCAGACCGGTAATCATAAGTCTGTGCTCATTCGGGTCAATATGTGCTACACCACCGTGACAACGACTGAAAAAGAGGCCGTTTGGTGTGATGATTCCGCTTGACTCTTGTAAAGGTGTAACCGCAATAGATGCTCTGAAGTTACCCGAGGCAAGGAGCTTCGTGTATCTTCTTGTTACGTTGTGCTCATACTTAGATGGCATTCCGTAAAGATTTTTTGTTACAGGATCTCCCCATTTTGTTCCCCACGGTGTAGGTTCTAAAATGGCAGGATCGCCTGCTTCTTCTGATGCCAGCAGAGAAGTTCCAGCAAGTGCAGTTACAGATAATGCAGCTGTTTTTCTGAAAAAGTCTCTTCTGCCAAGACTTGAGTCTTTACTGTTGTCAGTAGCAGACTCTACATCTTGTTGAGATTTTTTTATATCCACAATGTTCTCCTTGGTAAGTTGTTATTCTGTTTAATACTTTTAATATCTCATTAATTTCCAGGCAATACAAATAATTGCTGATTTGTATTATGCCATTGTATGCTTAAATTATAAATACATAGCAAAAGATATTATACAAAAAAATGAGACAAAAATGTGATATTAGCACCTAAAATGCACTAATTGGTTACTTATTGAAACACTCTCTATATATAACTAAAAATAATATTTACACAGGTTATTTTTAGAATAACATAAACTTATTAGATAATAAAAATTATTTTTCAACTATACCCAGCACAAGATAGGTTTCAGAGGCTTTGTCAATGAAAAACGGTATTACAAATCCCTGGTGTTCAAGGTCTTTTATATTTTCATCATTAAAATAGACAGACTGTTTGTATTTTTGTGCTTTTGTCGGAATATTGATTATGACAGTGTCCAAATAGATTTTAAAGTTTTTTGTTGCATTAAAATCTTCTTTTGCAAGTTCTTGCAAAATATCCTGTAGCTGTTTTTCAAACAGGTCAGTGCACAGTATTTGCATTATTTGGCCTTTTCTTTGAGCCAGTTTGAAAGTTTTTGTGTGCAAGGATAGAACTCTTTTACAGAGTTCTTGTCCTGTTTGTACTTTTCAAATGCCTCTTGCATCTTTTTTTTTGCATCTTCATTGATTTTTTGCATTATCTACTCGTCATCATCTTCTTCTTCTTGGGTTTTTGGTGTATTGCCATAAATGGCATCTACTTCTTCTGAAAGTGAACTGATCTCATCTATGGCATCTTCATATGCTTCCACTTTTTCATCACAGTCCTCAGTGGCTTCAGCATTAGCTGTTGCTTCATGAAGAGAATCTTCTATCATATAGGCTTTAAAAGGCATACCGTAGTTGTAAACTATTTCTCCACCGTGTTTTCCTTGCAAAAGTGTTGTTGCTGTTGCTGCAAGTAAAAGAAGAATAGCCAATGCCTGTACAGCAAATTTTTTCATTTTATATCCGACTATCTGTACCAATGCGATAATACCTGTTGCTATTGCCAGATACAGACCAAGTTCTTTGTGTTCGAGCAGTTCTTCTTTGCCTGCTTTACTCAGATAATCAAAAATTTCCGGTCCGGCTTGATTTCCTGTATACCAGGCTACTGTCATTGCAAGTGCTGCTGCAATTGTCATTATAAGAGAAGTTTTCGACATCATTTCACTTTTGCTGTAAAGATAAACAAGTCCAAAAACGGAAGCAACTACAGGTAAAGCCATCGCAAAGTGTACGGTCGCAGGGTGTAACATCATAGTAAATCCTTTGTATTTGAGTTTAGAAAATTATATTACAACATTCAAATTTATTTTTTAGTTAATTATAATAATATATTATCTTAAGATGGAATTTATCTATCTTTTTTTTCCATCGCATCTTTTGCTGACTTTATTGCACTGCCAAGTGCTGCCCGGGCAACTTCCCATGCCTGTATTCCCATTTTTTTGGCTTCTTGAGCCTTTGGCGAATGCAGGGCACTGTCTGCTTTCTTGGCTGCAATTTTTGCAAAGGTAGAAAACTTTTCTTTGATAACTTCAGCTGTTTCTTTGGAAATAAGAATAAGCTCTTCGAGATCATAACGCATCTCTTTGTTAAGTTCGAGAAGAATTTTTTTAATGTATTGTGAACTTTGGGAAGCCTGTGTGATGATTATCTGTGAAAAAAGTGTATCTGTCTGATGCAAATCTTCTATGATAGTATCATAATCTTCGATAAGTATATGTTTGGCTTCTACAGGCATAAAGGCAACTCTTTGTTTAAATCTGTCAATAGATTTGATCAATCCGCTTCGCATACCTTTGAGTGTGGCAGAGAGAATCTCTTCGGCTCTTGTCGGTGTTGCTTCTGCAACTTCTATAGTTGTTGCAAGAATTGTGGAGAGGATTTTTCTCACACGTATTGTATTGAGAGAACCTTCTTTTATAGACTCAAAGGTAATATCTTTTATAACCTCTTTGATTGATTCGTTTACATCACCGTATGTATCTTTTTCCAATGCTGTAATAATGGCTGATTCCACCATTTCGCTGAGCATATCATACAGATCAATGGACTGCAGTTTGATTTGATGGAGCATATGAACAGCTTTGTCATCTTTGAGTTGCTCTTCAATAGCATTGAAAACCTCATATTTTGCTATTTGCAGCTCTTCTGATTTTTTATGCAAAGCTCTTTCGATAGTTTCTTTTTGTTCTAAGAGTTTTTCAACATCTTCTTTTAAAGAGTGCGTTTCTTCCTCGATAAGACTGTTTACGAATGTTCTCATCTCCTCTAAAGAGAGATTATCAAGGTTTATATTTTTGAGTTTTGTTTGCAGGGTTTGATTTTGATTCATGGGTTACTCCTAAAGTACCATTTTAATATCTTGATGATTTTTCAAAGCATCATATATAAATTTTCTGTCATCTTCGTTATGAACAAGTAAATCAAGGTTCATACTGACATATTTGCCTGTTTTAGACTTGTTTGAGTCTGTAAGTTTGTGTGAGCGTTCATCAATGACCTCTTTTATGGCATTTTGCAGAGCCTCTTTCTCACTTGCAATGACTTTGTAGCACCAGTTGCAAGGATATTCAAGTTCTAGTTGTTTTTCGTTTAGTTTATCGTTTAAAGTCTCCACTTTTTCCTCCTGATTTAGATTCAAGTTGAACATTCTGTATCACCATTCCTTTGTCGATAGCCTTTACCATGTCATAAATTGTCAAAAGCCCGATGCTGACTCCGGTTAATGCTTCCATCTCAACACCTGTCTGTCCTGTGAGTTTCGCTGTAACTGTAAGCTTAAATCCCGGAAGCTGTGCCAATTCCTCTACATCACAGTTAATGCCGCTTAAATTTAAAGGATGACACATAGGAATGAGTTCGCTGGTTTTTTTCGTCCCCATAATAGCTGCAATAACGGCTGTTTGCAATACAGGACCTTTTTTTGTCTTTTCGCTGACTATAGCATCGTAGGCATCTTGACTCATTTTTATGATACCGCTTGCTATTGCTACTCTTGTTGTATTGTTCTTATCACTTACGTCAACCATTTTAGGTCTTTGGTTTTCATCAAGATGTGTTAAATTCATAAGGTAAAATTCTCTTTTTTTAAATTGTTTTAGCCTATTATAGCAAAGTGCTGTTAATAATGTGTGAGAATTTTGAGAGCTTTTTGATAATCTTTTGGATGATTCATATTTAAAAAGGGTTTTGAATCAGGAAAATAAACATATGTTGTTTTGGAGTTTTTTAAAAGATAGCCGAGTTTATGATTGTTTTCATGAAGCATCTGTAAAAATTTTGCTTGTAAATTTTTGGAGTAGATACCGCATAATGGCTGAACACCCTCATCTGTTTTGGCAATAACCGCATCAGCAGCAGCGTTGTCGGCAAGTATGATTTTTTCTATTTCTCTTTGGGAGACAAAGGGGGTATCAACACTCAGAACAAATATTTTTTCTGTACCGAGTGTATCAAATACTGTGACAAACCCAAGAGTAGGAGCGAAAACAGAAGAAACTTTTTTATCTTCTATAAAGTTTGCATCAAAAGAAAAAACTGATTTGTCTTTGCAGGAGATAGAAACATTTGAGAAGATTTTAGAGAGTCTTTTGTATTGATACTCTGCAAGTGTATTAAAACCGGCAAAAGGGAGAAGTGCTTTGTTCTTTCCCATTCTGCTGCTTTTGCCACCTGCAAAGATGACACAGGGCATGTCTATCATCTATCTTGGATCTGTAATATAGCCTGTAATTGCAGATGCTGCGGCAACGGCTGAGTTGGCCAGGTAGACTTTTGAAGAACGACTTCCCATACGACCGACAAAGTTTCTGTTTGTTGTGCTGATGGCTACTTCTTCATCCCCTAAAATACCCATATATCCACCAAGACAGGCTCCGCATGTCGGATTGCTTACAACACCTCCGGCATCGACAATGATGTCAATATATCCCAAATGGTTTGCTTCACGCAGGATTTTTTGTGTTCCCGGTGTGACAATAAGACGAACATCAGGATGGACTTTTTGTCCTTTGAGTATCTCAGCGGCTACTTTGAGGTCAGCAAGTCGACCGTTTGTACAGCTTCCGATAAAGGACTGGTCCACTTTGATTTTATCTTCGACGGCTTTTTTGACCGAGTGACCGTTTGATGGCAAAAAAGGATAGGCAATAACAGGGTCAAGGTTTGCAACATCAATCTCTAAAACCTGAACATACTCTGCATCTTCATCAGAGTAGTGAATGCGAGGTTCACGAGCGAGGTTTTTGTCTGCCAAAAACTCTGCTGTAATTTCATCATAAGCTACGATACCGTTTTTTGCACCGGCTTCAATCGCCATATTACACATAGAAAATCTGTCATCTATCGTTAGGTGTTTAATCGTACTTCCTGTAAACTCCAAGGTTTTGTACAGTGCACCGTCGACACCGATAAGACGGATAATCTCCAGGATGATATCCTTGCCTGTTGTATATTTTCCAGGTTTTCCTGTAAGAATAACTTTTATAGATTCTGGAACTTTGAACCAATTTCCGCCGGTAATCATTGCAAAAGCAAGGTCAGTAGAACCCATTCCTGTCGAAAATGCACCGAGTGCCCCATGCGTACATGTATGTGAATCTGCACCGATGATAACATCACCCGGGACAACTAATCCTTTTTCTGGTAGTAAAGCATGCTCGATGCCCATATCTTTTTCATCAAAATAGTTTTTGAGTTGATGTTTTTTTGCAAAATCGCGTGAAATTCTTGCCTGATTTGCTGAAGCGATATCCTTTGCAGGGATAAAATGGTCTAAAACAATAGAAAATCCATCTGGATTTGCCAATTTTTCAGCACCACTCTCTTCAAACGCTTTAATAGAAATAGGCGTAGTAATGTCGTTACCGATTACCATATCGATATCACAACGGATAATTTCACCCGCTTTTACTTCGCGACCGATATGTTGTGAAAAAATTTTTTCAGTTATAGTTTGACCCATTATGGTTAACCTCTTATAATATAATTAATTTTGTGATTATAGCATAAGAGATTTAAAATGATATTTCAGGAGATGCTAGATTTGATATTTAATAGCTTTTTTAGTAAATTCGGTTGAACAGAAGAATAGAGCAATAAAAATAGGATTGAAGATGATAACATCATCTTCAAGTGTTTCAAAAACAGTAAAACTGAAACCTTCTCCGTCATTGGGATTTTGGGGAGTGATGACAAACTTCAAAGGTGCAAGTGCCCGTGACATATTGATGATGTTCTTTTTTACTTTTGAATTTGCTCCGTGTAAGATATTGAAATTTTTTTCTTCAGCCTCTCTGTGTGCAACGAGAATATTTTGAATCAGATCAACTTTATCTTTGAAAACTACTTTATTCCATTTTATGATTGTATTGTTTGAAGCAATTTGGCAGTTTTTTTGCATAAGTGAATGCGGTTTTTTTGCACGCATGGCTTCAATGAGTGCAAGTAAATAGTTTACGCCACCTATGTTTTTGGCTGCATCTGTTAAAAAAAGATGTAAAAATTCTTTTTTCTTTTGGTCTAGATTGTTAAAGTTACACATTGTTTTTTCCTTGTTAATTTGTTATTATAGCATTATTATTGGCTGTTTGAATTCTTAAACGAAATCTAAACTCAGTTTGGCTTAAGCAAATCATAATAACAAAACTATTATGATGTCAGAAGTAAAAGAAGACAAAAATAGTCTGATTTAAAATTTAACCCAATTAAGAGGTAAAAATATGCAAGTTTATTTAGACAATAACGCTACTACAATGTGTGACCCGCAGGTAGTAGAAGTAATGCAACCATTCTTTAGTGAAATTTACGGAAATCCCAATTCACTTCACAAGTTTGGTACAGCGTCTCATCCATACCTAAGAAAAGCAATCGACCAGGTTTATACAGCACTCAATGCGAGTGACAATGATGACATCGTATTCACATCATGTGCAACAGAATCAAACAACTGGGTATTAAAGTCCATCTATTTTGACAAAATTGTCAATGGGGAAAAAGACCATATTATTACAACAGAAGTTGAACACCCATCAGTGCTTGCTACATGTAGATGGCTTGAAGAGCAAGGTGTAAAAGTGACATACCTTCCTGTAAATGAAGAAGGAATTGTTGAAGCACATACGGTAAAAAGTTTCATCACAGACAAAACTGCACTTGTCAGTGTTATGTGGGCTTCAAATGAGACAGGGATGATTTTTCCTATTAAAGAGATTGGCGAGATTTGTAAAGAAAAAGGGGTTCTTTTTCATTCGGATGCTGTTCAGGCAGTCGGAAAAATTCCAGTTGACTTACAAGATGTCCATGTAGATTTTTTAAGTATGTCTGCACACAAGTTTCATGGTCCAAAAGGTGTCGGAGCACTTTATATTAAAGATTCACAGCCTTTGACTCCGCTGTTTCACGGTGGAGAGCAGATGGGTCACCGTCGTTCGGGAACATTGAATGTTCCCTATATAGTAGGTATGGGAAAAGCTATCGAACTCGCTACAACAAACATTGAAGAGACAATGGCTTCTATTCGTGCAAAACGTGACAGACTTGAAGATGCACTCTTGGAACTCAGTGATACTTTTGTTGTCGGCAGCCGTGAAAACCGTACACCAAATACAATTCTTATCTCTATAAGAGGTGTTGAAGGTGAAGGTATGCTTTGGGACTTAAATAACGGTCAAATCGGGGCATCTACGGGTTCAGCATGTGCTTCTGAAGATTTGGAAGCGAACTCTGTTATGCTTGCAATCGGTGCTGACAATGAACTTGCACACACAGGTATCAGATTATCTCTTTCGCGTTTTACAACAGATGAAGAGATAGACTACACCATAGAGCATTTTAAAAGTGCGGTGGCAAGACTTCGTGCCATATCGAGTTCGTTTGCAAAAGTAGCACCGACTCCAGGCGGTGAAGCAGGGGAGTGTCACATTCCTCACCATATGGCACATTAAGAAGTAGTGTTGCCATGTTTTTCTCTATAAAATTCCGAGGGCGAATCCTCCCTACGGTCTGAGCCTCTCCATTTTACAGAGAAAAACATTATGGTAAAGCAACGAGTTGCGCGAGCCTTGCGCTGAGGACGTAAGTGCCCTCTAGGGTGAAACCAAGCGTTAGCGTAGCCAGAGGGATTACTCCCTTTGGCGTGACAAAAAGGGAATAAAAAAGGTTCCCTTATTTTTATGAAATAAAAAAAAGGAAAGAAAGTATGGCAAAAGCAGATATGTTAGGCGAGTCTCTATGGGACGCGTATTCAAATAAAGTAACTACATTAATGAACAATCCCCAGCATCAAGGGGAAATTACACCAGAAGAAGCTGAAGCGCACGGAAACAAGCTCATCGTTGCAGATTTTGGAGCGGAGAGTTGTGGAGATGCAGTAAGACTTTACTGGGAAATTGATCCAAAAACAGACAAAATTGTAAACTCTAAATTTAAATCATTCGGATGTGGTACTGCTATCGCTTCAAGTGATGTTATGACAGAACTTTGTATCGGCAAAACGGTACAAGAAGCGGTAAAAATTACAAATATTGATGTGGAAAAAGCACTGCGTGATGATCCGGATACTCCGGCTGTTCCACCGCAAAAAATGCACTGTTCGGTAATGGCATATGATGTTATCAAAAAAGCGGCTTCATTATACCTTGGTGTTGATGAAGAGAGTTTTGAAGATGAAATCATTGTATGTGAATGTGCACGTGTTTCACTTGGAACAATTCAGGAAGTCATCAAGCTGAATGACTTGAAAACGGTAGAAGAGATTACAGATTATACAAAAGCCGGCGGTTTTTGTAAATCTTGTATCAAACCGGGCGGTCATGAAGACAGAGAATGGTATCTGGTTGACATTTTGGAGCAGACTCGTAAAGAGATGGAAGCAGAAAAAATGAAAGCAGCCGCGGATGCGATGAGTGCCGGTGGCGGAAATTTTGAAGAGATGACACTTGTGCAGCAGATAAAAGCTGTTGATGCTGTCATTGATGAGAGCGTAAGACAGTTCTTGATTATGGATGGCGGCAATGTAGAAATTATAGACATTAAAAAGAATGATGACAACATTGATATTTATATCCGTTATCTTGGTGCATGTGATGGCTGTGCCTCATCTGCTACAGGGACACTTTACGCAATTGAATCAACACTTAAAGAAAAACTTTCACAAAAAATAAGAGTATTGCCTATCTAATTCTCTTCTTTGACTCTCCTCTTGACGGAGAGTCTTCTTCTTGCTACAATATCTACATGTATGATAAACTTTATTCAAAAATAACGGATGCTTTAGTTGAAGATGGTTATATTGTTATAGAAAATGCTCTTGAACCTGCATTAAGCCAAGAACTCTCTCAAATATCAAAAAATATTACAAAGTATAAAAATGCTGGAATTTCCCACAAATCGACTTTAGATAGAAATCGAAGAAAAGATAAGATTTATTGGCTGAATGAAGATGATGCAGTTACATGTAAGTATCTTTCATTTACAAAAGGACTGCAAAATTATCTTAACCGCCATCTTTATTTGGGACTGAAATATTATGAGTCGCATTTTGCATTGTATGAAGCGAATGATTTTTACGAAAAACATCTTGATGCTTTTAAAAACTCGAAAAATCGTGTTGTGACCACTGTGTACTATCTCAATGAGGATTGGGAAAATAGCGATGGGGGAGAGCTTGTTATATATGATAAAAACGATATACAAATACAAAAAATCACTCCACATATAAATACCATGGTTGTATTTTTAAGTGAAGTGTTTCCACATGAAGTTTTTATTTCCAACAAAGAGAGGTATTCTATTGCCGGTTGGTTTAGAGTTGATGAAAAAGGGTTGAGTGTTTGAGTGGGTTATTTAGAAATAATGAAATGATTATAAAAGTTGATGATATTAATACAGACGAACTACAGATTTACAAAGAACTCAGAGAGAATGCTTTTCGAAGTGACAGAAGTTTTATAGCCGACAGTCCAAAAGTTGTCAATCTTTTGCTTGAGAGTGATTTAGAGATAAAAAGCATACTTGCGACGCAGGAGTATTATGATGAGTTCATGCCTTTGGTCCAATCAAAAAATATTCCAAAAGTTTATCTTACAACAAAAGAGGAGATGAGTAGGATTGTCGGACATAAGATACACCATAACTGCATGGCACACGGCATACGCCCTGATGATATTGCTTTGGAGGGGGCAGGTGAGTGTATCATTATGCTTGATAATATCACTTCAAGTGAAAATGTAGGCTCGATTGCCAGAAGTGCTGCTGCACTTGGCGTAACGAGCTATTTTTTGCCAAAATCTTCCCCTCACCCGTTTAACAGGCGTGCCTTACGGGTCTCTATGGGCTATGCACACAGGCTGGGCATATATATCTATAAGGATATTTTTGAGACGATTGCTGCTTTAAAATCTGCCGGTTATCGAGTCTATGCTGCAGAGGTTACGGAGGATTCCACTCCCCTGTCCTCTTTACATGTAAGTGCTAAATGGGTGCTTTTGATGGGACATGAGGGCAAGGGAATTGCACAGGATATTTTGGATTTGTGTGATGAAATTGTTAGTATAGAGATGCAAGAGGGCATTAAAAGTTTTAATGTAGGTGTGGCTGCATCCATTTTAATGTATAACTTCCTTAAGCAACAGTAATACTAAAAAGGGCACCTTTGTCGGTATTGCGAACACAGAGAGTGCCCTCACAGTAGTTTTCAATGATAATTTTACTCATATAGAGCCCCAACCCTGTTCCTGTATCATCTTTTGTGCTGAAATAAGGGTCAAAAATTTTGTGCATGATATCTTGGGGAATACCGCCTGCGTTGTCTTCTATGGTAATTTCAGCCTTATCTTCTAACAAAGAAAGTGTAATGTATATGTTTTTATCTTCAATATTGTTTTCAATTAAGGCATCTTTGGCATTGTTCAAGATGTTGATGATTACTTGTCCAATAATATCATTTTGTAGTGTAAATGTTTTTGTACTTTTGTTTTCATAGGTAATGGAGATGTTCTTTGCTTGAAAAATTGGTTTTACTAGATTGATACTGTGCCCGATAATTTCATCTATAGAAAATTCCAGTTTATCTTTTGGTCGAAAGTAGTGCATAAAATCGTTTGTGACTTTTGTCATTTCCTGGAGTTGTTTTTTTGCATTTTTGTCAAAATATTCAATAAAATCATCATTGAGTTTAGACTGTTTGTACTTGTGCCTGACCGTTTGCATAAGCATAGAAAGTGCATTGAGCGGCTGTTTCCATTGATGGGCAATCATATTCATCATATTTCCCATCTGTGCCAGTCTGTTTTGCTGCAGCATGTGTAACTCCTGCTCTCTTTGTTTTTCTACTTCTTGTCTGACCTGCTGCTGAAGGTTTTGATTGAGTGCGCGCAGTTTGTCTTCGGCATCTTTTCTTCTTTTTACTTCGCGTTCGAGCGAGAGGTTTATGAAATAAAGGTAAATAGAAAATGGTAAAATAATCCCAAAGGCAATGGCTAAATAAATCAGCGTCTGCTTGTCGAAATAACGCTCTTTATCTTTGATATACCCCCATTTTAGGTAGAGAGCCTGTAACTCCTGTTGTGGTAAATTGGACACCGCCTTACTTAAGATAACATTAAGTACAGGCAGACTGCCTTGGCTTGCTATGCGAAGTTGGTAGAGGTAATCCAAATCACCGGCAACCCGCAGGTTTTGAATATTATACTGACTCATGTAGTAGCTCGCTCTCACAGGTTCGCTGATGGTTGCCTCTGCTGCTCCTGCTGCTACAGCCTGCAGGGCTTTGAGTTCTGTTTCGTACGGAATGATACGAATGCTTGGATATTTGTTTTGAATGTATGCATAAATCGCACTTTTGTCGACAAGTGCGACACTTTTTGCCTGCAGTGATTCGATATCAGATACTGAAAAATTGTCACGCTGCGTGATAATTTTGTTTTGTTGTGTGAGAATAACATCTGTAAAATCCAAATATCCCAGACGTTCCTGTGTTTTTTGTGCTGCAAAAACTATATCGATTTTCCCTTTTTTTGCAGCGTCCATTAATGTATGCCATGAGGGAAAAGAAATATATCTAAAAGAGATACCCAGCTCCTGTTCAAGGAGATGAAAAAGGTCCAAAGAGAAACCGACAGCTTTGCCCTCAGGAGATATAATAACCTGGTTGGGAATGTTGGTGATACCGACGCTCAGAGGCTTCTTTAAAGTACGCAGCCATGTTTTTTCTTTTTGAGTTAAGAAATTTTTTGTTGTTACATGTTGAGGTTTTGAGAGCTCTTTAAGCTGTAGTAGAACAAAAAAACTCAAAAAAACTACAAAGGCAATGAAAAAGAGATAGCGTTTTTTATACATCTGAATTTTTCCCTCCGGTTGCGGTTGCTGTAGAAAAATCGCTGAATTGAAAACGAGACTTTGCGTCTTTCTTTGCCGTATACATTGCCATATCTGCACTGTGTAAAAGTGCCTCTTGTGAACTGCCTTGTGTTGGGTAAATCGCTATACCTATACTACATGTAATGTGAAATGTATGTTCTTGAAACACTATAGGCGTGGCTACTGTCTGCATGATTTTCTCGGTAAGACTCTTTGTCTCAGGGAGGCTTTTCACACTTTCTACAATTAAAGCAAACTCATCACCTCCTATGCGCGCAAAGGTGTCTTCGATGCGAATAACTTTTTTTATATTTTGCGCGACAGATTGCAGCACTGCATCTCCTGCTGAGTGTCCGTATTGGTCATTAATGCTTTTAAAATTGTCCAAATCAATAAAAAAAAGAGTAAAGTTTTCATGGGAGTGTTGCGCTTTATTTATAGTTTCTTTGAGTTTGACACTAAAGAGGTGTCTGTTTGCAACCTGTGTCAATGTGTCATAATGTGCAAGCGCATACAAGACCTCAAGCTCTTTTTCTTTTGCTTTTTTTGCATCTATGTCATTTTGAAGATTCCTGGCAATAGTGTGGAGCCTGTCATAGAGCATCTCTATGTCAACCGGTTTTGGAATAAAGTAGTCTATACCCGTATCAATTGCCTCAAGCAGCTTTTCTCTTTCATCAAAAGCAGAGAGAATGATAATCGGCTGCCATTTGTTGGTTTTTTTAATTTCTTTGGAAAGTGTCAGCCCGTCTGAGCGGGGAAGAATGATATCTGATAAAATAATATCAGGTTTTTTTTCCTTATAGATGGCTAAAGCCTCTTCTGCGTCAAATGCCTGGTAAAATGCTTTGAAATCATCTGCTAAAAGCATCTTCATATGCTTCTGTGCCTGCATATCATCTTCAACATACAAAAGTGTGAAATTCTTTAAGTTCATCTATTTTGCTCCTTTTGGCAGACGGATGACAAAGTTTGCTCCCTCGTGAGTATTGAAAACTTCTATTGTAGCATGTAACTGTTCCTGTAAAACCATTTTTGTCATATACAAGCCCAAACCTGTTCCGTTTTTTTCCTGCTTTGTTGAGAAGTAAGGGTCAAAGATTTTCTCTTTTATAGCTTCGTCAATACCTCCGGCATTATCCTGTATGGCAAGGAGTAACTCTGCACCTGTATCTTCAAGGGTTATTACTATCTTTTTTTTGTTTTGTGTTGTTTGCAGCAAGGCATCTTTTGCATTGTTGAGAATATTTAAAAGAACTTGGCTCAGGGCATTTGGATTTGCAAAAAGTGCATAGTCTTGTGCAGTATTAAATTCAATGAAAATTCCTTCATTCTTAAAAATATCAGCCGTAATACTCAGCACTTCTTTGATGGCACCATTGAGAGAAAATATACATGCCTTGTCTTCTTTTTTAAAAAAGTTTCTAAAATTATCTATGGTGTCAGACATTAAATCTATCTGTTTTTTAGAGTGGCTTTTAAAATACTCTATTGCCTTGTCATCAAGTTTTCCTTTGGCATATTTTGAAATTGTCAGTTGGTTTATGAGGGCAAGATTATTCAGTGGTTGTCTCCATTGGTGGGCTATCATACTGATCATCTCTCCCATTTGTGCAAGTCTGCTTTGCTGGTAGAGAAGCAATTGCTGTTCTTGGATTTTTTTCACTTCTGTGCCAATGGTTTCTTCAAGTGTTTTGGTGTATCTCTTTCTCTCTTCAATAAGCATCCCGATGGTAAGGATTACAGAGACATGGACGAGAACAAAGAGATTGTAATTGATGACATTGTCTATATGGTTGTGAACAGCAAACGCCCCAATATCCAAATAAACCGCATAGGATGCAACAAGGGCTACAAGTACATTGAAAAAAGTTCCGTATACCAGGCCTTTGTAGGCACTCGTAAGAGCTACAACAGGAAGTGTTAAACTTAAAAGAAGAAAACTGTTTTCAATGCCAAATACTATCTGAAGTATATAAAGATAAGCACCAAACAGCCCTGAGCAGAGAAAAAATTCTTTCCATTGGATTTTTTGAAAGTTTGTAAAAAGAAGCAGTAAAAAGGGTGTAAAAACCAACTGCCCCATTACATTGCCAAACCACCATGAAAAAAGATAGAGCGGAAATTTTTCAATGGAAATATGATGTGTTACAAGCAGTACAGTGTTTGATAGTAAAGCACTCACAGGCTGTAGTACAAAAAATATCAGCAAAACCAATCCAAAAATATCACGAAACTTTTCAAGGCTGACGCGGAGATGAAATTTTTTAAACAAAACAACAGCCAGGTAGGCTTCGGCTGTATTTATGAGAGCAATACTGAGTGATGCCGCAAATGAGATCTCATTGTCAAGGGCTAAGAAAAACTGTCCAAGAAAAATCCCCGGGAGAACTTTTTTGCCAAAGTACAGGGCAAACGCCAAAGCAATGCCCTCTGCTGCAAAAAGTCCGACATTGATAATCGAGTTTCCGCTTAAAAGATTGAGGCTGAGTGTTCCGCTTATATAGTATAAAAAAGCAAGAAGAAAAACAAGAAGACTAGTGCGTATCATATTTTTCTCCTTCATAAACAGGCATTTCTATGATAAATTCGGCACCCTCTTTTGTATTTTGTACAGAGAGCTTTCCTCCGCTGTGTTTTTCTATAATCATTCTTGACATATAGAGACCGAGTCCTGTTCCGTTTTTTTCGGTTTTTGTAGAAAAGTAGGGCTGAAAAATTTTGTCTTGTATATGCGAAGGAATTCCTCCTGCATTATCGATGATATGTAAGCTGTTTTTGTCAATCTTCAAAGTGATTTTTGGATTCTCAATGTTGTTTTGGACTAAAGCATCCTGTGCATTTTTTATAATATTCAGCACAATCTGTACAAGTTCATTTCCAAACGCCAGAAACTGTTGCGGTGCAGTAATCTCTTTTTCAAAATGTATATTTTTTTGTTCGAGACTGTGCTGGACCAAAGCAGTGACGGTGTGAAGAATTTTTTCAAAATCTGTCACTCTTTTTTCTTTTTGCGGTTTAAAAAAGTTTCGAAAGTCATCAATAGTATGACTGAGATAGTTGATATAATTTTGCAGTTTTTCAGAGATTTTCTTTGCTTCTTCTGCATCGAGTTTGTCATTTTGCGCTTTGAGTTCAAGTACGATTGCCGCTGTTGCCATAGCATTGAGCGGTTGTCTCCATTGGTGGGCAATCATGGCTATCATTTCACCCATTTGGGCATGGCGGGACTGTGTGAACATAATTTCATCTTTTTTTCTGTTTTTCTCCACCTCTTCATAAACAAGGCGTTCCAGGTTGTCATTTGTGTATTTGAGCTGAAAGTTTGCTTCTGCCAACTCTTTCTCTTTTTTGAAGTAATCTATCCACAGGTCTACTTTGAGGATAAACTCTTCAAACACATAAGGCTTTTTTAGAAAATCATTGGCTCCGTTTTTTAAAACATCCCGAATAATATCCGGCGTGGAAGTTCCGGAAAGAACAATAATGGGAATAGACAAAAAACGGCTGTCTTTGCGTAAAAGTTTTAAAAATTCCAGGCCGTGGATATCCGGGAGCTCCATATCCAGAATGATAAGATTGTACTCTTCTTTTTTGAGCTTTTCAAAAGCTGTTTTTGCTTTCATCGCTATGTGCACATCATAGTTTCTGGGTTCAAGCACTGTTTTGATCTGTTTACAGATAAATCTAGAATCATCAATCACCAAAATTTTATCTTTCTTTTTTGTATTGATTGTATGAATTATTTTGACTATTTCAGAGATAGAGTATAAAAAATTGGTATCTTTGAGAATATAATCAAGTATACCATACTGAAACAGCTCTTCACGAAGATCCGCATCTTGCGAAGATGTCAGGACAATAACTTTTGTTTTTGTTAAAGACTGTATATGGGCTATGAGTTCAGAACCTTCCCCGTCAGGAAGATGCAAATCCAAAATGATAAGCTGAAACTTCAGTGTCGTTAAAAACTCTTTTGCTTCAGCGAGTGTGTGGGCCTGTGAGACTTCAAAACCAAGATGTGCCAGCTCTTTTTTTATGAGATTGTTTATGGTGCGTGAATCTTCTATAACTAAAATATTTTTCATGACAGCGGCTCCGGTTTTCCAAAATAGTATCCTTGGGAAAAGTCAATTCCAAGTTCTTTGACTATCTGAAAAATTGCTTCATTTTCAATAAACTCTGCAACAGTTTGCAGTTTCTGCTCTTTTGCAAAAGTAACAATACTTTTTACTGCAGAAAGAGAGTAGTTGCTTGTTTCTATATCGCGTATCAGACATCCGTCTATTTTAAGAATATCGGGTTGGTAGTCAAGCAGTCTCTCAAAGTTGGAATATCCTGCTCCAAAATCATCAATGGCAATTTTCACACCATAGCGCTTTATCTCTGATATAAACTGTTTGACAGTTTCAAAGTCTTTGATCCGTTCGTCTTCAAGCAGTTCAAAAACTATTCTGTGGGCATTCTCCTTGTGTTTTTGCAAAAGGGAGAGAATATTTTTGCGCATACTCGGCAGTTCAATATCCAAGGCCGAAAGATTGATGGAGATGTCTGCCTCACAATGGTGCAAAATACTAAAAGAGTGCTCCAGGACGATATTTGTAATTTTGAGATAATAATTACTTCTTTTGGCAGTTTCGAGAAAAAAGTAAGGAGAGAGCACCGTGCCGTCTTCTTTGAGTAGCCGTACCAGGGACTCATATTTTTCTATTTTCTGTGTGTTGTTGTTGATGATAGGCTGAAAGTAAGAAATAATTTTCGAATTTCGAATGGCATCCTTGATCATATGCACTGTTTTTATATTTTCTTGTGCTTTTTTCTGCTCCTGAGACGCAAAATTATTGGCAAGTAAAAAACGCTGCTTCTCTTTTACAAGCGTTTTCATGCCAAGTTTTACCGACTCGTAGAGTTTGTCATCTTCATAGGCAAAGGTGAGTAAAATTGCAATATCATATTCAAGACCTTCAAAAGTAATGGTGTCATCGCGGACCTGCTGTTGCAGTGCCTGTAACTCCTGCACAAACGATGCTATATTGTCGGTGTGTTCTTTGGCATCAAGTATAAAAGCATACTCTCCGTTTTGCAATTGATATATTTTGTCAAAACTGTATTTCTTTGTAAAAGTATTCTGTAGATATATTCGTACTTTTTGTTCAAGAATATAAAGCGTATTTGTATCATAAAAATCCTCAAGATCATCATAGTCTTCAAGTTTGATATAAATAAGCAAAGGGTCATGGGCATTTTTGAGTTCGTTTTTGAGTTGTTTGAGCGGATGCATAATGTCTGTGATGTCATGTCGCAATGAAATATACTCAAGAATATTTCCGTCTAAATCAAGAATCGGTTTGACAACAGCATCAAGATAGTAGCTTTTTCCGTTTTTTGTTCTGTTTCTTATAACTCCTTTCCAGATTTTCTTTTTATTTTTTATGGTGTTCCACATTTCTTGAAAAATTGATTTGGGATTGTCGGGATGACGTACAATATTATGATTTTGTCCGAGAAGTTCCTCTTTTGTATATCCTGAAATTTCACAAAAAGCATTGTTTACATAGGTGATGATGCCTGCTGTATCTGTTTTAGAGACGATAGCGCTGCTGTTTGTTGCTTCTTGATACTCTTTGAGAAGATGAAGATTTTCTTTGGCCTGCAGAGCATATTTGTATCTTTGTGTGACCTGAAAAATGGTGCTGGAGAGCTGTTTCATATCAATGGGTTTTAAAAGGTATCCGTTAATACCGATTTGTATGCTTTTGAGAAAAAAGTCCTCTTCATTATGGGCTGAAAGTATGATGATAGGGACTTCAATGTCGATGGCTCTTATTTTTTTTGCCATTTCCAGCCCATTCATGTGGGGCATATTAATATCTGTAATAATGATATCTATATGCTCTTTTTGAAATTTTTCCAGGCCCTCCTGTCCGTTTTCTGCGACAATGATAGTATCGAAAAAATCCTCCAAAAGCATCGTTGTAATCTCTCTTGCATCAATGTCATCCTCAACATACAAGAGTTTTAAACTCTGCGAATATCTAGTGACTTCCTTGATTTCAATCATAATAACACCCCTTAAAACAGATTTATAATTTTAAAATACAAATCTAAGCAAAATTACACTAAAATCTGTTAAATCTGTATTTAATTGGAAAAGTTCATGAGAAAGAGCAAAATATTACTTGTAGAAGATGATGAACTCTCTTCGGAGCTTGTTTTCGAATATTTGAGTGACTGCGGGTTTTTCGTCGAACCTGTATTTACGGCGACTGATGGTGTGGCAAAAGTGAAAAACGAGCCGTTTGATCTTGTATTGCTTGATATAAATCTACCTGATTTTGACGGGTTTGAAGTCTTGAAAAGTCTTAAAAATCACACTTCTGTGCCAATTATAGTGACAAGTGCCTACAGTGATACACAAAAAAAACTCCTGGCTTTTAAATATGGGGCAAGTGACTATATGACAAAACCTTTGGATCTTGAAGAACTTGAGGCTAGAATATGGCTGCAGCTTGGAAAAAACAGTGCGATTAAAACAGAAGACGAAAAAAAAACCTTTGAAATAAAAAACAATCATGTCTATTTTCAACAAAAACAGCTTGATCTGACGACTATTGAGTTTGAACTCCTCTCTTTGCTTATCAAAAACAAAAACAGTGTTATGCGAAGGGAAGAACTTGTCAACGCCCTCTCTTCCATCAGTTCACACCGTTCTTTAGATAATCATATAAAAAATATTCGTAAAAAAATAGGCGATACCGGAACAAAAGCCCAGTATCTTAAAACGGAGTATGGTGTTGGCTATAAATTGACATTTTAGTACAGGAATAATGCTATAATTACAAAAAAGAAATTACTCCATGAAATTTACAACACTTCCTCTTTCTTCTCAAATGATTCAGACTATAGAATCACTCGGTTACACACAGATGACAGCCATTCAGGCTCAGGCACTTCCTGGCGTATTGGAAGGACGCGATGTCATTGCTCAGGCAAAAACAGGCAGTGGGAAAACAGCTGCTTTTGGCATAGGGCTTTTGCATCATCTGGATGTGAAGAAGTTTCGTGTGCAGTCTTTGGTGCTGTGCCCAACGCGTGAGCTTGCCGATCAGGTGGCAAAAGAGTTACGCCGTATTGCACGATTTCAGCATAACATTAAAATTTTGATGCTCACAGGCGGAGAGTCTTTTGGTAAACAGCTTGGTTCACTCGAACATCAGGCACATGTTATTGTAGGAACACCAGGACGGGTTTTAAAGCACTTGAATAAAGAGAGTCTGGAGCTGAGTAATCTAAAAACGCTTGTTTTGGATGAAGCAGACAGAATGCTTGATATGGGTTTTATAGAAGAGATAGAGTCTGTACTTACTTTTGTTCCCAAAGAGCGTCAGACACTGCTTTTTTCCGCTACCTATGATGATGAGATTTTAGAAATCAGTAAAAAAATCCAAAAGAATGCTTTACATGTAAAGACAACAGAGCAAGAGGTGGAAAATAAGATTTCGCAGGTCTTTTATAAAACAGAGGACAAAGTGGATACGCTGATAAAAATATTTTCAAACTACAAACCCGAAAATGTCATCGTTTTTACAAATACCAAGCTCAAAGCTAAAGAGTTGGCAGAATCTTTGGTGAAAAACAAAATAGACGCTCTTGCTATTCACGGAGATTTGGAACAGTATGAAAGAAATGATGTGCTGGTACAGTTTGCAAACAGATCCTGTCCTGTTCTTGTTGCTACGGATGTGGCGGCACGTGGACTTGACATAAAAGAGTTAAGCATGGTTGTCAATTATGACCTGCCTCACGGTTTGGAGACCTATACGCATCGCATAGGGCGGACAGGCCGTGCAGGTGCCGAGGGTATTGCAATAACGCTCTATAATGAATATGAAGCACAAAAGATAGAACCCTATGAGTCAGATGAAAAGCATCAGTTTTTGGATGTCTCTGTGCTGAAAAAAGAGCAGGGTTTTGAGATGAAACCGGAGTTTGTGACCCTTGTCATAGAAGGTGGGAAAAAAGACAAAATTCGTGCCGGTGATATACTCGGAGCCTTAACCGGTGATGCCGGATTGCAGGGAAAAAGCATCGGTAAAATTGACTTGTATGACAGACAAAGTTATGTGGCAATTGAAAATGCTTTTATAGACGAAGCCCACAAAAAACTTAAAAACGGAAAAATCAAAAACAGAAAATTCAGCGTCTGGGTACTCTAAAAAGAGGCGACTTTTTCGGAACCCGTACTTCAGTGCGGGCTTTGTGCCTTTTCCTCTATTTTTGATGCATACTCGTCTAAAATTTCATCAAGTTTGGTTTGTGCTTCTTCGAGCTCTTTAAACAGCTCTTCTACCTGGTTTTCCATTTCTGAGACTGTTTTTGAGAGTTCCATCAGTGTAGCGCTGTCTCCTACATTTGAAGCCTCTATTAGCTCTTTATGTTTACATGTAAGTGTCTCTTCAAGCTCCATAATTTTCTCTTCTAGTTTTTCGACTTTTTTCTTGAGCGGGGAAGCAAGTTTGTTTCGCTCCCGTATAAGTTCGGCACGCAGTTTTTTATTTTCTTTGTGATTTGATTTTGGGGCTGTTTTAGTTTTTTCTTCCTGCTCTTCCTCATCCCAGCCGATTTTTTCTAAAAAGTCGTCATAGCCACCGTCAAAATACTCAGCGCCCTCTTTTGCAAAAATGATAAGTCGGTCACAAACACGGCGCAGTAACTCTTCGGAGTGGGTAACGATGATGCTGGAGCCTTCAAAGGCATTGATGGCATTTGTAAGGGCTTCGATACTTTGCATATCGAGGTGGTTTGTCGGTTCATCCAAAAGCAAAAGATTGACATCTTTGGCAATTATCTGTCCAAGCATTACGCGGCTTTTTTCTCCGCCTGAAAGCAGAGAGATTTTTTTCTCGGCACTCTCACCGCTAAAGAGCATCGCCCCGCAGATACTTCTTACTTTTGCTTCACTGAGTTTGGCATTGGCATTGTAGATTTCATCCATGACGGTATTTTCAGGATTTAAATGAGCAATGTTCGTCTGTCCAAAGTGGGCAGACTTAGTTGCAGCGTTACATGTAACCTCCCCGCTGTTTTGTTTGAGCTCTCCTGCAATGGTGTTTAAAAGAGTTGATTTTCCTTTGCCGTTTTTCCCGATGATGCCGAGTGTTTCGCCATTTGCAAGTGTGAAGCTGATATCTTTAAAAAGTATTTTGTCCGCTGTGTAGCCAAAACTTAAATTTTTAACATCAAGCAAGACTTTGGCAGGCGTATCTTTGTAATTAAATTTAAATGCAAGCGAGGCATCTGTGTCTAAATCTTCAAGCTTCTGCATTTTTTGCAGCTGTTTTACTTTGGACTGTGCCAAAGAAGCGGTAGATGCCCGGGCTTTGTTCTTGGCTATAAACTCTTCAAGCTCTTTTACTTTTTTGTCCTGCGAGAGTTTTTGTTTTTGGTGCAGTTCGTCATCGCTTGCGAGTTGGGCATAAAATTTGTGTGTATTGCCCTCGACAAGTTTGAGTTTTTTTCGTACTATGCCTGCGGTATGTGTGCAAACACCGTCCATAAAGTTTCTGTCATGGGTAATGAGAATGACCTCCCCGTCAAAACTTCTTAAAAACGATTTTAGCCAGCGAAGCGAGACAATATCGAGGTAGTTTGTCGGTTCATCAAGCAGTAAAAGATTTGGTTCGGTCACCAAAAGTTTTGCGAGGTTGATGCGTATTTGATACCCGCCCGAGAAAGAGAGCGGGTCTTTGTCCAAATCATCTGCACTGAATCCCAGTCCGAAAAGGATTTTTTCCACTCTGTAGGTATCATACTGCATCTCTTGGCTCAGTGCCAGTGCCGCTTCTTCTCCCAGTGTTTTTTCACTGAAGCTCAAATGTTGTTTGAGTATGCCGATACGGTAGTTTTTAGGGATGCTGATTTCACCCTCATCGGCATCTTCTTCACCGGTAATTATTTTAAAAAGTGTTGATTTCCCACTGCCGTTGCGCCCGACCAGTCCAAGACGATTGCCGGAGTTTAGTTTCAGGTTAAGATTTGAAAAAAGTTCTTGTGATGTAAAAGATTTTGAAATATTTGTTAGTTGAATCATAAAAGTATTTTACACTTTTGTCTATTAAATTTTTACATAGTTTGTGCTATAATTGAGAAAAACAGCTCAAGGAGGACGATGTGAAGGTTGCTCAGTATACATTTCAATCACCTTATCCGAGCCCTGTTCAGGTTGGAAGACTGGATCCAAATTCACTCAAAGATTCTTCTTCCTCTCAAAATGACACCTCTTCACTGCTCAAGTCCAGTAATGAAACTTTAAAGCGGGCAGAGGTGTTTGAGACATCTTTAAAAAGTGACGTTAAACCGAGTGTCTCCCCGTCAGGTTCATTGGATCTTTACGCATAAAAGAGCTATAAAACAGTTTGTAGCTCTTTGTGCATCCACTCCCATTTTCCATATCCGCTGTCAGCATTTATATGGCCTGCATTCTTGAGTATTTTCATCTTTACATGTAAGCGTTGTTGCAGTTGGTGTACTTCATCCAGACTCATATAGGGGTCGTTTGTAGAGGCTATAAGAAGAGTCTCTTTTGCATAGAGTTGATTGGGCGCTGATACCGGAAAAAATTCGCTGAGTTCTTCTATGTTACATGTAAGGCTCGGCGGGGCAACCAGATATAGCTTTTTTATTTCCTGCACTGTTTTTGTATTGCACAAATGAAACCATAAGGTATTTGCCAAAGAGTGACAGATAACAATGTCTGGTTTAAAATCTACAAGAGCAGCTTCAAGTTCCTGCATCCAGACATCCAGTTTAGGCGCATCAAAGTTTGAGAATTTTAAAAAATTGACACAGCCGTAATCTTTTGCTATTTCACCCGCAAGCCAGCTTTGCCAGTGCGGATAATCACTTCCTCCCCAGCCGTGTAACAGCAACACTTTTTTACTCATAACTATTCTACCAGTTTTGCAAAATTTTTCAGTGTCAAAAGGCGTAAGTTTTCACCTTTTAAGGCTTTAAGTTCGCTGGAAAAGCCTTTTTTAGCCACAATGACAAATATATCCGAATCAATATCCGCTTTTTTCGCAAGCTCCTGCAGGCGTGTCAGTTCACTTTTTTTGACTTTCGCATTGGTGTATTTTGTACTGCCGAGGATTGTTTTTCCTGATTGTGTTTTGGCAAAGATGTCAAATTCTGCATTCTTGTCCCAGTAGCTTGAAATCTCTACCAAAGGATCCTCTTTTGCAAAGTTTTCTTTGAGCAGTTCATGCGAGAGTTGGGTAAAGATGAGGTTACTAAACTCTGCTTCTCTGTTTTGCCAGCGTTTTTTCACCTCTGTGTAGTCACCGTCACGAATACCTTTAAAAAGCGGCGAGACAAAAGCAAACCAAAAACGTAAAAACGGTGTTGTGAAGTAGAGTTTGTTATCAATTTTTTCATTATTGCTCCACGAGGTAAACTCTTTTTTTGGTTTTTCAACGCGGATGATACCTCTCTCTACAAGTTCACTAATGGCGTTGTCTCCGACTTCTTTTTCAAGTTTTGCACGTTTATAACTAGAGTGTGTTTTGCCGTCACCCATGGCAACAGCACTCAGTAGCGCATGATACAGCGGGGCCCCGCCGGTAATGTCACTGACATCGTTTCGGATGTAGTGATAGTCTTTGAGTATGAGTTTTTCTATAAGCTCATACGAAGGCTTTGATGTATCTATCTCGCCCCAGCCCACACCACCAAAAATTGCAAATTTTTCTACTAAATCTTCAAAATTTTTTGTAGGGTGTTCTTTGTAAAATATTTTGAACTCTTCTTTGAGTGTTGTATTGTTTGAAATCAAAAGTGATGCCTTTTTTATATTAATGTAAAATTATACACTAAAGATGATATTACACAAATACTACACACTTAAAATGTATAATTTTTCTAATGTAACAGTTGTCACATAAAGAAAACTTATTTTATGTTACAATTGTTCTAACTTAAAATATCAAAGGATAAGAGAATGAAAAAGTTAAATCTTACAGCCTTACTTTTAGGCGCGGCTCTTTTTACAGGACTCGGCGCAGTTTCACTCAGTGCAGGCGATATGAAATGCGGCGCAGGGAAATGTGGATCTTCAATGGATAAGCCAATGAAAAAAGGCGGCATGAAATGTGGTGCCGGCATGAAAAAAGCGGGCATGAAATGTGGTGCTGCCATGAAAGAGATGAAAAAAAAGAAAGAGATGAAAGAAAAGAAAGCAGGTGCTATGAAGTGTGGCAAAGGAAAATGCGGCGCTAACTAGTTTTTTATTACATGTAAATGGGCATAAGGCTCATTTACTTCAATTCCCCTCCTCTAATACCATTACTTTACGATAAAAACATGATTCCCCCTATCAGTACCATTAAGTTAAGCATTTTTTTCTGCAGTGCCGGCTGAGAGTGGCAAGACTATTGCAACAGCCGGCACTGAAGTACCGGTTCCGAGAAAGCATTAAGTTAAGCATTTATTTGGAACCCGTACTTCAGTGCGGGCCTGTGTTGGCCCTGTATCTGTAATTTGTCAGTAGAGTTTGATTCTGCACACTTACTACACACAAAAGCAGTAAAATTTTTGATACAACTTAAGGAGTTTGTTATGAATCTTAAAAAAATATATCTTGAATTTTCACGCTTAGGTGAATATCTGCAACCGTTGAGTCTGCTTTTTGCAAGGCTCTTGGTAGCATACGGTTTTTATGAACCGGCAATGATGAAATGGAATGATATGAAGTCTGTTGCAGAGTGGTTTGGCTCAATGGGCATTCCTTTCCCGGTATTGAATGCCTACATGGCTGCCAGTACGGAAATAACAGGGGTCGTGTTGTTAACATTGGGATTTTTTACGAGACTGATTTCTATTCCTTTGATTATCATAATGATTGTGGCCATAGTCACTGTACATCTGCATAATGGCTTTGCAGCAGGTGATAATGGTTTTGAAATTCCACTCTATTATATGGCATTTTTATTTATTTTCTTATCTTTTGGTGCAGGAAAATTTTCATTGGACAGACTTGTTTTTGGAGAAAAAAATTAAACAATGGAAGCATTATTTAGATTTACTCATGAAATAGGAGAAATCCAATTTCCAATATTGATGTTTATGTTTAAGGCAATAACTATTCTTTTTATTGTAACTTCTATAGTTTTGTTTATTTACGACAGGTATATTCAACGGGAAAACCAATTGCTGATTAACTATCCGTTAATCGGTCGTATGCGGTATCTCTTTTATGCCCTTCGTGACCCGATGCGCCAGTATTTCGGTGATGAAAAATTTTATGAATCTTTTGACAAGGTCAAATGGGTGTATGATTCGGCTGAACGCAAATCCGCCTATGCCTCTTTTTCTCCTGGACAACCGCAAAAGAGTGCAAGACTTGGCATAAAAAATGCAAACTGTGTGCTCAATACACAGGATGTCAGCGATGATTTTTCTACAACTTTTGGAGAAGCTTCTCCCAAGCCTTTTACAACAAGGTCTATTCTCGGGCGGAGTGCCATGAGTGACGGGGCTATCTCTCCTGAGGGAACACGTGCCTTTACCAAAGGCGCATATCTTGGAAAGTTTCCTATAAATACAGGAGAAGGAAGTCTGACTTCAAACTTTTTTTATACCCATAAATATACAAGAGAGTGTAAATTTTTTCAAACTCAAGAGGGAACTTTTTTTGCCAAAAATGTGTATAAATTTATCAAGTTTTTTACCAATGCCGCCACTGCACAAAGTGTGTATAAACATATGGTTGTGACAACGTCTGCACCTGACAGTTACCTCTTTGATAAAACTGAATTGGTCTTTTACCGAGTTAATTGGGATGCTCCTATGAAAACTTTTCCTTCCGAGGTGCCTGATGATATGCCCGATATTGTTTTTCAAATGGGAAGCGGTTTGTACGGTGTGCGAGATGAAGAAGGTAATTTTTGCGAAGAACGCTATCAAAAAACTATGCGTTTTTGCAAAATGACAGAGGTAAAAATGGCGCAAGGCGCCAAGCAGACAGGAGGGAAACTGCTTGCTACGAAAGTAAGTGAAGAAATTGCTTATTACCGAGGTGTCGAGGCACATAAAGACCTGTTTTCTCCCAATCAGTTTCCGTTTGCACATACGCTGGAAGAACTTTTTGATTTTATAGGCAGACTCAAAGCCTTATCGCAAAAGCCTGTAGGTGTCAAAATCGTCATATCTTCCCAGGAAAATTTTACACAGTATGCAAATTTAATCAAAGAACGTTTGCATGCCGGTTCTAATGCTTACCCGGATTTTATTACCATAGACGGCGGAGACGGCGGGAGCGGTGCGGCACCGTTGGAGATGATGATGAGTGTAGGAATGACTATCACTAAAGCACTCTATATAGCAGATAACGAATTAAAAAGAGTCGGTGTTCGAGAAAATGTCAAACTTATTGCAAGTGAAAAGGTGTTAACGCCTGATGATGCGATAGTCCTTTTTGGACTGGGAGCGGATTTTGTCGCTATTGCAAGGGCATTTATGATGAGTGCGGGATGCATTCGGGCTCGTGAGTGTTCAGGCGCGCATGGTCGTGCCTGTCCGGTTGGTCTGGCAACGCAGGACAAGAAAAAACGAGCCTCCTTTTTGATAGAGAAAAAAGCAAGAAACATTGCATCATATCATGAACAGTTGCTTGCAGGTATAAAAAATCTTCTTGCAGTTATGGGATTAAAGCATATGTCACAACTCAGTAAGGAAAATCTTATTTTTGGATAGGTACTTACCTATTTTGAAGAATCTTTAATAGATTAAGGGGTTGTTCAATACCATTAAGTTAAGCGACTTTTTCGGAACCCGTACTTTAGTGCGGGCTTTGTGTTTTTCAAGCCTAAAGCCTAGGTTAAAACCTAGGTTCCAAGAAAACATCAAGTTTTTTTCTTAACTTAATGGCATTGAAGGGGTGGTTGCACAATTACTACACAGATTTTTAGTATAATAGTTTTAAAATAAGAGAAGGAGGCTATCATGTGCATTCCTCACGGTACGGCTCGCACAACGAACACTGGATTTGTTAAAGAGAAAAAGCCGAAAAAACATATACAAAAACCTTCAAAAGAGATGCTTGAAAAAGGGGATCCTGATTTTGTGGATGAGCGGACATCCTCTTATAAACCAAAAAAGAAAGGTTCGTTTTTTGATGACCTTTTCTCGTAGAAAGTTTTTACAGGCAGGTTTTCTTTGTGGTGCCGTTTTTTTAATGGACGGATGCACTCTTTTTGGCGTAACAACACCCCTGCAAACCTTCAGCCTTTTACACAAAGACCTCTTCCCTCAGGCACAGCATTTAGGGATACAAACTGCTCCGTATATGCAAAAAATATTTCATCACAGCCGCATAAGCGATGCGGATAAAACTTTTTTAAAAAACGGTGTGAAATGGCTCAATGAAGAAGCTGTACAAAGTTATAAAAAAGAGTACACAAAGCTTTCTCCAATGCAAAGACAAAGTATTCTTGAGCATATAACACAAACAGAGTGGGGAGAGAGTTTTGTTTATGAGGTGATGAACTATATGTTTGAAGCAATGCTCGGTGACCCTGTATATGGCGGAAACAACAAAGAAGCCGGCTGGCAATGGCTCAATTTCAAAGGCGGACAACCCAGACCGCAAAAGGCTTACATGTAATGGCAGAGATATAATGGTTGATGTATGTATAATCGGCAGTGGAGCAGGTGGCTCACCAATAGCCTATGAACTTGCAAATGCTGGATTTAGCGTTGTTGTGCTGGAAAAGGGCGAGAACTTTTCAGAGAGTGATTTTAACAAAGATGAAATAGCTGTCACACGACGTGATATGTTTACCCCTCCTTTAAATGAACAAAAGCATATCATAAACGAGTATAGGGCAGACGGGACATTTACCCGTTATGACGGGGAAGAATCAGGCTGGAGTTTTTGGAACGGTTCCATGGTCGGTGGTTCGTCAAACCTGATGAGCGGTTATTTTCACAGGCTCAAGCCCAATGATTTTCAGCTAAAAAGTGTCTATGGCGAAATCAAAGGGGCAAATGTTGTTGACTGGCCGATCAGCTATAAGGATTTGGAACCTTACTATGACAGGGTCGAAAAAGTTGTGGGTGTGAGTGGCAAGATTGTCCAACATAAACATCTTGAACCCCGCTCAAGTGCAGATTTTCCTTATCCTGAGCTGCAGATAAACGGTGCAACAAAATGGTTTGACCTTACATGTAAAGACTTGGGCTATGAAGCGATTCCCACGCCCCGAGCGATATTATCACAAAATGCTCTTGGGCGTAATGCCTGTTACTACTCCAATTTTTGCGGGAGCTATGGCTGTGCGAGTGGAGCAAAGGGAAGTGGGCGTGCTGCCTTGTTGCAAAAATGCAAGGCAAAAATCATTACCGATGCCTTTGTCTACAGACTTCAAAGTAATGAGAAAAAAGTAACACGGGCATATTACTATACAAAAAACGGTATCAGACACTCTGTGCAGGCAAAAATCTTTGTCGTAGCGGCACAGGCGATTGAGACCTCACGACTCTTGCTTAATTCTAAAAACGAGCATTTTCCAAACGGTTTGGCAAACTCCAGCGGGGAAGTCGGGAAAAATCTCATTTTTTCGGCAGGCGGCAGCGGCAGTGGACGCTTTGTTTTTGAAAAACTGACACCACAGCAGCAAAAAGAGCTGATGGAGGTTGGTGCTTTTTTTAACCGTTCTTTGCAGGACTGGTATGAATATAAAAATGAGGACAAAGCCTACAAAGGCGGAACTATAGACTTTTTGTTTGAACATCAAAATATTATATCCCGTGTGATGCGCGAAGTTTATGATGAAAACGGGAAGCTTTTGTGGGGTGAAAAACTCAAAGAAAAACTGCACAAACGGCTGACAACTTCACGAGTGCTGACTTTTGAAGTCTTTAACGACTGGTTGCCGACTGATAAATGTTTTGTGGGTGTGGATGAGAAGACCAAAGACAAATACGGTGTGCCGGTAGGGGTCATAAATCTCTACGGACATCCCCAGGATTTGGAAGTAGGCGAATATCTGGCACAAAAAGCAGTGAAAGTTTTAGAGCGACTCGGTTGTGAGGAGATTGACTACTCCATATCTTCTGCTCCTCCACCGAACCTTGTTGCCGGCGGATGCAGGTTTGGTAATGATGCAAAGACATCCGTGCTGGATAAAAACTGCAAAGCCCATGATTTAGAAAATCTGTATGTTTCGGATGCTTCATTTATGCCTACAGGCGGGAGTATTCCTTATACCTGGACGATTTATGCAAACTCTTTTCGTGTGGCAGATGTTATCAAAGAACAATTAAAAAAGGAGAAGTCATGATAGTTTCTATCGTATTTGCGGCAGGGTGTTTTTGGGGTGTTGAGAAACATTTTGAACATATGCAGGGGGTTATCAGTGCCGAGTCCGGGTATGCAGGCGGAAATTATCCCAACCCGACCTATGAAAAGGTACTGAAAAACCGTTACACCAAAGACGGCAAAAAGATCATTAACTACACCGAATCGGTTAAAGTCGTTTATGACAATTCTAAAACAGATGCAAAAACACTGATAAAATCTTTTTGGGAACTGCATGATCCGACACAGGCAAACGGACAGGGCAACGACATTGGCAATAATTACAGAAGTGCCATTTTTTACACAACGCCCAGACAGGAAAAAATTGCTCATGAGACACAAGAGGCATACCAAAAACTCTTAAGACAAAAGGGCTTGGGCACGATACAGACAGAGATAAAACCGCTCAAGCATTTTTATACGGCAGAATCGTATCATCAGGATTATCTGCAAAAACATCCCAACGGCTACTGTCCGAATCATGCCACAGGGGTGAAGTTTCAAAAAGAAGAGACAAAGCAGAAGGAGATAACACCTTTGGGCGGCAAAGAGATTTTAGTGATAAAAAGTCCGAATTTTTGCCCCTATTGCGAAAAATTTGATAAAGAAGTGGCACAAAAATACAAAGGGAGCGTGCCGATGCGGACGGTGACAGCAAACAGCCTCAAAGGCTTTGATATACAAACAAAACTTTATGCAACGCCTACAATCCTTTTTGTACAAGACGGCAAAGAAATGAGGAGCCATGTCGGTTTTATGAATGAAAAAGAGTTTTACAAAGCGTTGGGTAATTTTAAACTGGGAAAAAATTCTGAGAGTTACAAGGTGGCATTTAACCAAGGAACAGATAACCGTTTTTGCAAGCAGTATGATATATTTAACCATACGCCTGATGGCGTATTTGTAGACAAACTCAGCGGTGAAGTGCTGTTTGACACACAAGACAGGTTTAACTCAGGAACCGGATGGCTCAGTTTTTACAAGGCGGTTGACGGTGCGACAATACAAAAAGAGGATAACAGTTTTGGTATGAAACGCATTGAAATTATTGCGAAAAAAAGCGGTATTCATCTCGGGCATGTTTTTCCTCTGCCTGATGGACGCAAACGGTTTTGTATCAATGCTTCGGTGCTTGAATTTATACCAAGAAAGTAGTTTGTTATATTTTTAAGAAACATTGGCGTATAATCGTTACATGTAGATTACATGTAAAGGATTGGTGATGGCAACAGTAAGATCGTACGGTGCAACAAAAGAGGTGACCGGTTCGTGTCATGTCCTCAAAATCGGTGGCGTGAAAATCATGATAGACTGTGGGATGTTTCAAGGTGAAGATGAGGAGAAAAACGAAGAGGCCTTTTATTTTGAACCCTCGAGTATAGATTATCTTTTGGTGACACATGCCCATCTTGATCATATCGGACGGATTCCCAAGCTGGTCAAAGAGGGTTTTAGGGGAAAAATCTATGCTACTGCCGCTACAATGGATTTGGCAGAGATTATTTTGATGGACAGTGCGAAAATTATGAGTGAAGATTTTCAAACACGCTATCGTAAAGCTTTGCGTAAAGGGAGAGAAAAGAAACTGTCAAAACCACTCTACCAGCCTTTGGATGTGGAAAAAACATTTCAAAAGATAGAGTGGGTAAATCCGGAATATGATAAATATTATGATCTGTGTGAAGGTGTGAGTTTTATCTATCGTAATGCCGGACACATACTTGGATCTGCTTTTATAGAACTCTCATATATGCAAGATAATGACTCGCATACCATAGTTTTTTCGGGAGATATTGGCAATAACAACGGTTTGGTTTTGCCAAATTTAAAGAAGTGTGATAAAACACAAAGTTTGTATGTGGAAACAACTTATGGAGACAGAGATCATCGGTCTATTCAGGCAACGATTGAAGAGTTCAAACAAGTTATTGTAAAAACTTTAAAGAGCGGTGGAAATGTTTTAATACCATCTTTTGCCATCGAACGCACGCAAGAACTGCTATGTGTTTTACGAGAAATGTATGAGAGTGGAGAGTTGCCAAAATGTAAAGTATTTTTGGATTCTCCCATGGCGACAAGAGCAACAGTTGTTTATGGGAACTATGCCAAAGAGCTGAGTAAAAAGTGTCAAAAAAATCTTAAAGAAGAGGGAAGTGTATTTAACTTTGATTCACTTATATATACTGAAACACCAGAGGCTTCTAAAAGTATAAATGATATAAAAAGCAGAGCTATTATCATTGCAGGATCGGGTATGTGTAGTGGAGGACGCATTACACACCATTTTAAACATAGAATCTGGGACAAACGCAATGCTGTGATTTTTGTAGGATTTCAAGCGGAGGGAACTTTAGGTCGTGAGATAGTAGATGGTGCAAAATGGATAAATGTTTTGGGAGAAGATATTGTTGTCAAGGCGTCTATTCATACGATTAACGGATTTTCCGCCCATGCGGACAGGGACGGAATCTTAGAGTGGATCTCGAGTATGCAAGATTTGAGAAAAGTCTTCCTGGTGCATGGAGAGCTCAAGAGTCAAAAAGCTTTTAAGAAAATGCTCAATAAAAAGCTGCATCTGGCTGCGCATATCGTCTCTTTTAAAGAAAAGGTAGTTATTTCATAAAAGGCATCTCTTTTACCGATTTTGAATACCAAAAACTACAATTTCTTTAACTTATTTCAAACTTAATACTTTTATAGTTTTGATTTAAATTTCTTTTCTATCATATGCAGTTTAATAACTAACACATGAAGATAAAATATAAATAACGTGAGTTCGGTTTAAACTACAATCATTTTTCTTTGATTATTTGCAAAGTTGATAGAAGGCTTCTTTGGCTGATAAGAATAAGCAACAAGTGCAGCTACCCAGTTAACCATTGCATTTGTAGGGCTTCTGTGTCTACTATGTTCAAGTTGTGAAATATTTTTAAGCTGATCATTGATAGATTCAATTAAAGCTCTCTTTCTAAGCAAGAGTTTATCAAACAATGGCATCAACTTATTTTTCATATTCTTTTTGATTTTTGTAATGGGCTGAGTTCCATTTTTCCATAGCAGATCAAAAAGTTTTTGTGAAAGATATCCTTTGTCTCCAATAAGTTTCCCCGAGATGTTTTTTGTAAGTTTTAACATCAGTTCTTCATTTCTATCATCAGTATTCCCTGGGGTAAAAGCAAAGTTTACTATCTCTCCAAACTCATTAACTAATTTAAATCCATAAAACCAGCCTGTAGAACTTTTGCCTCTTTGTGCAATCCCTTTAAAAACTTTGTGTTGGTGTATTCGTCTGTTGTGACAGACATCTATTGTTGTAGAATCTACAAAGGTGATTCCTGTTGAACTTCCTGTTCGTTGTGTTTTCATAAAAACACTCAGTGGCAGTAATACTCTTGGTATTAGTTCTACAAATCTATTATACGATACTAAACATGGAAATGCTTCTCTATGAATTGTGCAGATATGTTTCCTGTAAAAATTTTTAAAAGTGCGATAGCCTGACATATGGAAGTAGACTACTATTGTCATTATCTCACTGAGTGAGAGTTTCGTATCTCTTTTTCGATGTTTTTTCCCATTTTTTATAAGCTCTACATTAAAATTTTGTTCATAAATTTTCATACAAGCATCTATTTCTACAAAAAGTTTTGTTAAAATCATGTTTGTCATCCTTTGAGTTAGTCTTTTTTGGATGACACCTAAGCAATTTTTACTCCATTTTTCTTAAACCGAACTCACGTTAAATAAAAAAGTTTTTTTTATATGAATTGTGTTGCGTATTATACTATTTTGAATTTTCACACATACAAACTGTTACTATTCTTCACACCTTAAATAAAATTTAATATATAATATTTAGTTATGTATATTTAGAATATTTTATATTTTATATCCCCATAATTGGGAAAAAATCAATTTTATCAAATTAATGTGATACATATAACGCATACAAATATAACAAAATATTATTATCACATCTTTTAAACACTCAAAATAAAATAATTAATTTTTATAATAAAGTTTCAATTTATATTTTAAACCCTACTATGCTAGTCGTAATAGAAATCATTATCATTTTGTTTCTAAAATTTTAGTAGGAGTAGGTAAATGAATTTTACACGTAGAGATGCGATTAAGATGGGTGCAGTCGGTGTTGTATCAGCAGCAATTGCAGGGGGTCTAAGTGGTTGTAGCAAGGCTGAAGCCTCTCCATCCAAGGAACAAGGCAGTGCTAAAAAGCTTGGAAAGCACACTGTCGTAATTATAGGTGGGGGATTTGGAGGTTTAACAGTTGCTAATAATTTAAAGAAAAAAAATAAAAATTTAGATGTTTTAGTAATAGAAAAAAGGGATACTTTTATGTCTTGTCCTGTTTCCAATACCTACCTTGGAAAACTTGATGGTATTAATTTGGGAACATTTGTTTTTGATTATGCTCAGCCAATAGAGAAATATGGTTATAAAATGTGTCAATCAGAAGTCCTTGGCATAGACCGAAAGAATAAAACGGTCACTACGGCAAAAGGGGTTATTGGTTATGACATTCTTGTTCTCTCTCCCGGGATTGCATACAGTTATGAAACACAGTTTCCAACCTGGTCTAAAGAAAAGATAGAAGAAGCAAAAAGAACAGCACCTGCCGCATTAATTCCAGGTTCCGAACATGTGGCACTTGAAAGAATGCTTTCAAATATGGATGATGGTGATATTGTTATTACTGTGCCAAATGGTAAATTTCGCTGTCCTCCTGCACCGTTTGAGCGAGCATGTATGATTGCTGCATATATGGAAAAAGAGGATATACAGGGAAAAGTCATTATCTTAAACCCTAAAGAAAAGTTTGCAAAATACGGTGCATTTATGGAATCTTTTAAAGATTTATATAAAGATCGAATTGTATATGTTCCAAATGCAAAAGTTGATGATGTTGATTTAAAAAATAAGGTAATTTCTTATACACAAGAAATTGAAGATGACTTTGAAACAAAGAAGGTCATTAGAAAAAGTATTAAGTACGAAGTGCTTAATCTTATGCCAACAAACAAAGCAAATCCAGTAATAGAGATGGCGGAACTAAAAACGACATCAGATACATTCCATAAAGTTTTAATGAATGGCTGTTCTTTTCAAACAGCAACAGATAAAGATGTGTATGCAGTTGGTGATGTTGTTGGGCATGCTATACCACCAAGTGGACAAACCGCAGTTTGGGCCGGAAAACAATGTGCAGCTGAGATTTTAGCAAGATTAGCAGGTAAGGCATATACTCTTCCTGTAAAAAAGAAAGCAGTGCATGCCGGAAATGTTTGTTACTCCATGGTAGGGGACAATCCGGAAGAAGGAATTATGGTAACCCATGATTTTTCATGGACCGGCAAAACAATTAAAGGTAAAGGACATGTACCAAGAGCAGCATCTGGTAAGTTTCGTTCTACAGGAACAGCAAAAGCACTTCATGATTGGTATTCAGGTATTACAGCTGATCTCTTTTCATAAGATAGAGTAAAGAATGGACAGACGTAACTTTTTAAAAATATCAGGAGTCGGTGGTGTGATGATGGCACTTTCTCCATCAATTATTAGGGGAAAACTATATGCTGATGATGGTAGACTTTTTACAGCATATGAAAAGGTACAACTTGTTGATGCCAATGGAAAGGCACTCAAAGCAACTGCACTGAAAGAAGAGATAAATTATGTGTTTAACTATCCTTTTGTAGGAACACCTGCAATCTTGTTGGATTTGGGTGTTCAAACACAGAGGGACATTAAGCTTTTTTCTGAAGAGGGGGAAGAATATATCTGGAAAGGTGGTGTAGGTGAGAAAAAAAGTCTTGTTGCATACTCCGCAATCTGTTCTCACCAATTAGCACATCCGACACCAGCTGATAGTTTTTTGCAATATTTACAAAGGGGAAAAACGACAATAGCATGTAAACAAAAAGGTGGTTTAGTAGTCTGCTCTTCGCATCTTTCTGCTTTTGATCCTTCAAAAGGGTGTAAAAAAGTAGCCGGACCTGCAGAACAGCCTTTAGCTTCTATAATACTAGAAGTTGCAGAGGATGACACTTTATGGGTTTCTGCAGTACTTGGACCTGACAAGTTTCATGAATATTTTAAGCGCTATAAAACAGAAATGAAAAAGTTTTATGGTGGAAAAAGAAAAGCGAAAAAATGGGTTAAAGAACACGCAATTACCGTTGTTCTTGATGAATATACAAAAGAGATTATTCAATACTAAACAGGGAGGAAAGAGCAAAGGGGAAAACACTTATAAAAAGATAAGAAATATTTAAAACATACAGTGTGGGTATAACCTAAAATAATTTTACAAAAAAGGGGTAAAAATGAAAATAATAACAATGAGTACGATAGCAACATTAATGTTATCTAGTGGTGTATATGCAATAGATGTTACTTCAGATAATCCAAGTGACATATATAGTATTCCTTCAGGGGAACCAACTAAAAAGTTTAAGATTGCTGAGCACAAGATGAAAGCAGTTGGACATATTAAACTTTGGTACCAAACATTAGATCATGGTGGAGTAGATGGTGAAGCTGGTTGGTTTGTTAGACAAGCAGGTAACAATGCTCAAATGAATGATTGGGCAAGTATAAGTGCTCATTTAAAAGTAGTTGGAGATGTTAGCTCATCATTCTCTTATGGAGCAGCAGTGCAGGGTGCAACATCTTTTGGTTTAAATTCTTATATAGTCGGTAGTGAAGCAGTTGTTAATCCAGATTTCAATGGAGATACAATTGATACTGGTGCTGATGGAATTCCATTTTGGTTTAGTGAAATGTATGGAATATATACAAAAGGAAATACAAAGGTAAAACTTGGACGAATAGAATTAGATACACCTCTTGTTTATACTGAAAAATGGAATGCAGTTTCAAATACTTTTGAAGCTATGACAGTGACGAATAAAGATATAGCAAATACGGAACTAATAGGGATGTGGATTGCTAAAGGAAATGGTGCGACTAATAATTTTATGGAAGCACCTCAAGTTTTTGGTGTAGAGAAAACATATAATGGTTTTATGCAATATGACTATAATGGTACAAGTATTAGTAAAGCAGGGATGCTTGTGGCAGGTGTTAAAAATAAAAGTATTGTAAATATGCCTCTTCAGGCATGGTACTATCTTGCTCCAGATTCTGTACAGGCTTTTTGGCTACAAGTTGATGTAAAACGAAAAAAATTAGGTTTTCTTAATAAACCATCTTTGCAAGTGATTGGAGCAGGTAATGGTACAACAGGGGCATTAAAAGATGCTATAACAGCTGATACATTTGGCAATGGGCAAACAAAAACAGATACTACTTATGCAGTAGCTGCTAAGGCAGTGGCAAATATAGGCAAACTTGCTGTTTACGGGGCAGCATCAAAGACTACAGAAGGAAATTTACCAGTTGCAAACTTTGCAACAAACTATAAGAAAACAAAACTTCCAACAGCATCTGTGTTCAATGATGGGATGGTAGCTGCACAACCAGGTACAACAGCATTTAAAATCGGTGGATCTCTAAAAGTTGGTGATGTAAGCTCAGTTGCTCTTTCTTATGGTAATTATACAGTTGGATCTAACACAGGTTATCTCCAACCAAATGCATTTAGTGGCGGACCTTCATCTATGGGTTATATAGCAAATGCTTTAGGAAAAGATATAGATTTAAACGAGCTTGATCTTGTTTATAGTACGAGGTATGAAAATATTAAGATGAAAGCTATTTATGTTTATGTAGATCAAACATATGTGCCAGGCTCAAATAATATAGCAGGCTCTTATGGAGATGCTGATAATCATATCTTGCGTTTAATAGCATCTCTTGAATTTTAAAAGGTAGTTTCATATGGTCTTTAATTAGACTGTATGAACTATTTAAAAGCAAATAATAAGTTTTTTGTTTGATTACAGACGGATTTTTTTCTCCTTATTTTCTCTTTCCTTAAGTTTGTCTGTAATCAAACGAAAAATTTATTCAACTTTATCTTAAGGTTTGAAAATAGTTCCAGACTAAGCACTATTTCATAGAACCGCCACATTTGCCTGCACCGCATTTCATTATGGGTTTTGGCTCCGGCATGGCTGCACCGCATTTTCCTTCTCCGCATTTGAGTGTCATAATGTGTGTTTTGGGATCTCTTACACAATCATACATTTTTTTCGTACTTTTTGCATTTTTTACACAGTCTTGACGCGGGTCATCTTGTCTCATCTGTGCTAAAATATTTTTCTTTTTTTTGGTCAGCGCCGTACTGCCGTCAAACATATTTGCACCACATTTCCCGGAGCCGCATTTCATTCCCGGCGCCGAAGATTTGGTAACTTTTTTTTCATCGCTGCAGGCACTTATGAAGAGTACAAAAGTGCTGAGGGTCAGTAAAACAATTTTCATTATACCTCCTGATTACAGTTTTACATTTTTTAAACGCAGTGCGTTTGCTATAACAGAAACAGAACTGAAACTCATTGCGGCTGCGGCAATAATAGGGGAGAGCACAATCCCAAAGAACGGATAGAGTACACCTGCCGCAATCGGAACGCCGGCGCTGTTGTAAACAAAAGCAAAAAAGAGATTTTGTCTAATGTTTTGCATCGTGGCACGAGAGAGTCTCAGAACTTTTACAATACCGAGCAAATCTCCTTTGATAAGAGTAACTCCCGCACTCTCAATAGCGACATCTGTTCCTGTTCCCATGGCAATACCGACATCTGCCTGTGCCAGTGCCGGAGCATCATTGATGCCGTCACCGGCCATTGCAACACGTGCTCCACTACTTTGGAGTTCTTTGATGATATCGGCTTTGCCGTCAGGCAGAACATTGGCATACACTTTTGAAATACCGAGTTTTTTAGCCACTGCATTGGCGGTAAATTCATTGTCGCCACTGAGCATGACAACAGTTATACCCTCTTTTTCCAATGTATGTACAGCTTCAACAGAAGTCTCTTTTATAGGATCTTCTATCGCAATTATTGCACAATATTTATTATCTATCGCCATAAAAATAATGCCTTTTGCATCATTGCGCATGGCATCTGCTTTTGCCCGTACCTCTTCTATGGAAATATTTTCTTCCTGTAAAAGTTTTTCACTGCCTAAAATTATCTTTTTACCGTCAATTTTGGCAATGACTCCTTTGCCGGGTACCGCTTCAAAATTGTCTACATTGATAAGTGAAATATTGAGCTCTGTTGCATAGTCTATAACAGACTGTGCAAGAGGATGCTCACTTGCCCGCTCCAATGAAGCAGCATATTTGACAAGCTCTTTTGTATCATAGCCCGAAGCTGTGAGAAAATCAGTCACTTTTGGTTTTCCAAGAGTAAGTGTTCCGGTTTTATCTACGACGAGAGTGTCTATTTTTTCCATCGTCTCGAGTGTTTTTGCGTCTTTGATCAGGATGCCTGAGAGTGCTGCACGACCGGTAGCCACCATTATCGAGATTGGTGTAGCAAGGCCGAGGGCACACGGACAGGCAATAATCAGTACGGAAACTGCAGCGACAACGGCATAAGCGAGTTGCGGAGACGGTCCCCAGATATACCAGCCTATAAAAGCAAGTACCGCAGAAATGACAACTGCAGGTACAAAATAACTTGACACGGTATCGGCAAGCTGCTGAATCGGTGCGCGGGATCGTTGGGCCTGGGCTACCATCTGAACAATCTGGGCCAGCATTGTATCAGAGCCTACTTTTGTCGCCTGCATAACCAAGGTTCCGTTTTTATTGATGGTAGCACCTATGAGTGTATCGCCTACCGTTTTTTGGACAAGCACAGGTTCTCCTGTTATCATAGATTCGTCAATATTACTCTGTCCCTCAATAACCACACCGTCAACAGGAATTTTTTCTCCCGGTTTGACTCGGAGCTTGTCGCCTACATGTACAAGTTCGAGATTGACCTCCTCTTCATTGCCCGCTTCATCTATAATTCTGTGTGCTTTTTTGGGAGCAAGGTTAAGCAGGGTTTTGATGGCTGTGTTTGTTTTGCTTCTTGCCCGCAGTTCCAGCACCTGACCCAAAAGAACAAGGGTTGTAATAACGGCTGCTGCCTCAAAGTAAACAGGTACGACACCTTCTGCTGTGTGCATAAGCGGTGGAAAAATTTCAGGAAAAAAGAGAGCCACGACACTGTAAAGATAGGCAGCTCCCACACCCATGGAGATGAGCGTAAACATATTTAAATTCCATGTTTTTACCGACTGATAGCCTTTGACATAAAAAGGCCAGCCGCCCCAAAGTACAACAGGCGTTGCCAAAACAAATTCAATCCACTGTACTAATTGTGCACTCAGCCAGGAGGGAATATACTGCGGAGTAATGTCATGAACCATTGCCAGGGCAAACAAAGGAATTGACAAAACGGTGCTTATCAAAAAGCGACGGCTCATATCATCAAGTTCTTCGTTTTTTTCTTCGGCCTGTACTGTTATAGGTTCAAGATGCATTCCACAGATAGGACAGTCTCCCGGTTCATCACGGATAATTTCAGGGTGCATGGGACAGGTGTATTGTGTTTTTATTGTCGGCAGTGCTTCAACCTCTTTTTCAAGAGTCATGCCACATTTTGGACAGTTCCCCGGATGGTCCTGATGAATCTCGGGGTGCATAGGACAGGTATAAAATACATTGCCTATTTCACAGGAATCATCTATACAGTAAATATTTTCTTCTTCTGTGTTTTCTTCTGTTTTCTTTTCACTCATAATACACCTCCAAATCAGTGTTTTAACAGCTCTTTTTTTCGCTTGTACTCTTCTTCGTCTATTTCACCGTTTGCATATTTTCTGTCTAAAATATCTCGTGCTGACTCTCTGTCACTGTTGTTATTGTTGTTAATAAAATAAAAAAGCGCGAAAATCAAAAGCAGTGGTATTATCCATCCTAAACCCATTGTAAACCCCCATCCTGTCATTGCATGATCAAACATAATTGACTCCTTTAAAGAGTATCCATAAGCGTACGCAGATTGTTAAATATTTCGCCCATATGTTGTTTGAAATCATCATCTACATCTACTGCATTGAGTATATCTTCTATACCGATTGTTGCTAAAACTGTCACCCCGTTTTGTTCGTATACTGATATCCGGCAGGGAAGATACACGGAAATATCAGGGATGGCATTGAGTGCCATATTTGCAGCCGGTGGATTGCAGAGTTCATATACAGTAATTGGAGTGTCAAGCTCAAATCCTTTGTTGTGCAGAATATTCTGAAAATCATAAGACCCCAATACACCAAAACCTAATGCTTTTGCTTTGTCTTGAATCTCTGCTTTGACTGTTTCAAGAGGAGTGTTCGTTTGTGTTTTGTAAATCATTTTCTATCCTTTTAGAATTTATTTTAGAAAAGTATAGTAAGAGTTTGTGGTGAATTTGTGAGTTTCGCAAAAGATGTCATGCTATGGAGGAGAAAAGTCTATAGCATGACAGAAAAAAAGGAAGTGTTAGAAAACAGCACGTAATGTAAAGTATATCTCATTGCGTTTTTGAGAATTTTGATTAAAGACATAATCAAACTGACATTGCACATTTTCTTTGTAAAAATATTTGACAGCCAGAAGTTGTGCATTGTCTGTAGAGTTTGTATTTGCACCGTTGTCTGCTGCCCTGTAGCCTGCTGAGAACATAAGAATATGCGCGATAGGCGCTATTTCACCCATAATGGTAGCTGCTTTTACTTTGTTTGGAGTCTGTGCAAAGATACTACCTTGTTTTGCCTGGGCATAGGTGAGAAAAACACTCACAGGAAGTGTGTCAACGGATCCCATAGCCTGAAAGTTCAGTGCAAACTTGTCTGTTTTATCTTCTATTTTTGGCAAAGAAGTATTGGCATCATCTCTTGAGGCTGTTCCCCACCAGAGTTGTCCACTCATCCCAAGATCCCAGTTGCCGACCTGCGGTGTAAAAGCAAGCGAAGCGTAATGTGCGGGTGTAACACCTGAGACGGTACCGACAGTCGGCACATAGGCAGAGTAAACACCGTACCATAAATCACTTGCAATATAAAAGCCGATACCTTCTGCAGCAGCTTCTTCTCCTGCATTATTGACAATGTAAGACTGCGCAGATGTGACAGAAACAGCTTCAAGTGTCTGCCCGTTTGCCTTGGAACCGGTTGCCAGTGTGTCATAAGAAGCGGCTGCTCCAAATTCACTTGTTCGGTAAAAAACGGTTCCGAGTGTATAGTCTGGAAGTTCATACACAACAGGCACTACCAAAGTAGCGAGTTGAAATAAAGGATCATTCCCGTCTTCTGATTCGTAACCGATTTCGGTAAATACACCAATATTGTTGGCAACACGTCCCGCTATCATAAAGCCAAGAGCCTGTGGAAACTGAATTTGGGCTGCTTCGGCAGGATCTTCCCCTTGAACATACCCGATTTTGACATTCAAAGAGAGGTTGAGTGTGTCTGTCAGTGAGAGAAATTTCCCGTTTTGGTCATCATAAATAGATTTCTGTGCACCGACCATTGTGTAGCCGCTTGCCTTAAAGCTTCGTCCGAAACGATTGAGCGCAGGAAATCCGTTTTGTGAATGGCAGGCATTACACGAGATTCCCATCTGCCTTGCAAATGCCGGAATAGCATAAGCATTTGTTACAAAGGTGACGAGACTGATACCGAGTAAAAAGAACATTTTTAACATAATATACCCCTTATTCTTAAGTTTTAAAATTAGTTTTGAAATACAAAACAATACTTAAGATATTGATACGGTATCAAAAAAGTGTGATGAGTTTGTGAGGAGATTTATGTAAGCTGAAAAAGCTTACATATTTATTGAGAGGTACTTAGCAGTATATTAAAACCAAAATCGCAAACCAAAAGTTGCATAGGCTTCATTAAGCGGAGCGTAGGTATTTGTTGTACCGAAGTTTTTTGCCCATTCAATGCCGACATAGGGAGCGAACTGTCTTGTGAATTCATATCGAAGTCTTGCACCGAGAGTAAGGTTTGAAATGCCTGAACCGTAACCCATAGCCGGGGCATCTTTTGAATAGGCATCGAGCGTAAATTTTGGTGTGAGGATGAGTCTTTGGGTAATGAGTGCTTCATATTCCATGTCAATTCTCAGACCAATATTGCCATCGTCACTAAAAAGTACAGCTGCCCGTGTTTCAAAAAAGTAAGGAGCCAGTCCCGAGAGGGCAAGAGCGCCCCATGTTTTGTTGTTTGATCCTGCTATATCATAACTGATACCGGCCTGCACATCCCAAAAAGGGGCAATGGCACGGGAGTAAAGGAGTTGATTTTCACTGCTAGCATCGCCACTGCTGGGTTTTTCTCCCTCACTGTAGAAATAGAGTTTGTTGAGGTCATAGCCAATGTATCCATAGGTGTCCCAGTAAAGATTTTTTTCGCTGTTTGTCTGGTACTCCAGGTTGTCGGCGGTAAAAGTGGCACGCAGGGTATCACCACCGCCTCCCGCAAAAGAGAGTGTTGTCAAAGTAGCTAAAAGTGTTAATTTTGTGAGTATATTTTTCATGATCATTTCCTTATGCAACCACGACTTTTCTAAACATATCTGTCATGTGATAGAGTAAGTGGCAGTGGTACGCCCATGCACCTTTTGCATCCACGGTGACACGAAAGCTTATTTTGGAACCGGGTTGTGAGATAATAGTGTGCTTGCGTACGAGATGGTTTTCATCACCGGTTTCAAGATCACTCCATAAACCATGCAGATGCATCGGATGGTTCATCATAGTGTCATTTATATAAGTGATACGCAGACGTTCGCCGTAATGAAACTCCAAAGGTGCAGCTTCGTGATAAGGAATACCGTTGATAGACCACATGTAACGCTCCATATTTCCGGTAAGATGCAAAACTATCTCTCTGTCTGGGTATCTGTCTTCTTTTGTAGAACGCAAAGAGCGTAAATCTGCATATGTTAAGACTTTTCTACCATTATTTCTGAGTCCGACACCAGGGTCATCGAGTCTGTATTGAGGATTCATTGCCCGCATTGTTGTACCGACACCCCATCGAATAGGCAGTTTTGTAAGAGGAATGGGCTTTTTTAAAGATGACATAGAGTCTCCCTTGGACATATCCATACTTTTCATCTGTGCCATATCTTTTCTCATGCCCATATCGAGCATTGTGAGTGCTTGCGGCGGATCCATCTGTGGCACTTCTGCCAATATATCTGCATCCGTTGAGAGGTTGCCAAGTGCATAGCCCTTTCTTGCTATACTTTGCGCAAAAATGGCATAGGCCTTGTCATCTTCGGGCTCGACTATGACATCATAGGTTTCGGCGACACCTATACGAAACTCATCAACATCTACGGGCTGTATATTGTTCCCGTCTGCTGCAACAACCTTCATTTTGAGCCCTGGAATGCGAACATCAAAAAATGTCATTGCGGCAGCATTGATAAATCGGAGTCGTACCTTGTCGCCATTTTGAAAAAGTGCCCTAAAGCGTGTTGCCGGATTTTGCCCGTTCATCAAAAAAGTATAGGTATAGGCTGTTACATCGGAAAGATCTCTGTCTGACATACGCATTTTATTCCACATTTGACGTGCTTTGAAAGCTTCAAGGAATCCTTTTGTTTTTACTTCGGAGAAGAAATCGCCGACAGTTCTTCTATTGAAATTATAATAATCAGGAAAAAGTTTCAGTTTTCGGTAAATAGTTGCGGGTTTTTCATCTGAATAATCGGATAAAAGGACAACATAGTCTCTGTCATATTCATACGGATCTTTCTCTTTTGGTTCAATAACAATGGCTCCGTAAACACCTGTCTGTTCCTGAAAAGCAGAATGGGAATGATACCAGAATGTTCCGCTTTGATTGACTGTAAAAGTATATGTAAATGTCTCTCCCGGTGCGATACCCTCATAGCTGATTCCCGGAACACCGTCCATTTGATAAGGCAAAATTATGCCGTGCCAGTGAATAGAGGAAGATTCCTGCAAGTTATTGGTTACATGTAAGGTAACGGTATCGCCCTCGCGCCATTTAAGTGTCGGACCCTGCAGCATGGCATTGACAGCTGTGGCATATGAGGGTTCTCCTGTTACATTGACAAGGGTTTTGTCTATAGTCAGATGAAAAACTGTTCCCGAGAGTTCTTCGGTCTTTTTACGTTTTTTAACTGTGTCAGTTGAAGCGTTGAGGTTTATTCCGTAAAGCATTGCGCCTGAAGCGACAACGCCTTTGACAAAAGTTCTTCTTGATAAAGAGTGTTTATTGTGTTTCATAGAAATGCCTTTTATTTTATTTGTTATTCTGCATTTAAATCAAGTACATCAAACAGTTCTTGTGCACCTTCATAACCATAATGTATCGTATTTGTCTGTGGCGTTGTGTCACTGTCTATAAGTAAAAATGCGGGATAGCCGAAAACACCATACTTCTCTTTAATAGCCAGTGTATCTTCATTGCTTTTATCAGACAAGTCAACGACGAGAGCAATATATTTATTATTGAGAATTTCAATAATTTTTGGATCTTTGAATGTTGTTTCATCGAGTTTTTTGCAAACCTTGCAATATTTTGAATGAAAATAGACAAATACAGGCTTGTCGGTTTGTTTTGCCTCTGCCAGTTTTGCATCCATTGCTTTGAGATTTGGTACTTCTGTAAAAAGAGAAGGTGTTTTTGTAACGGCCTGCACACTTGATGTTGCTTGTTGCACAGCGTTGCTTTTGAGTGGCATATATATGTTGTCATGCCCCATAGAAGCCCCTGTTAAGCTGATAGTTCCCCAAACAAGACACAGTATTGCCAGAGTTGTTAAAAATCTCTGCCATAGTGTAAAGGAGTCATCTGCTGTTGAGTAGGGATATATAAATGCGCCGATTACTATAAAATAAACCCCCCACAGATACAAAGCAGAAAAGAGTTCAAGCTCGGAAAATATACTCACAGCAACACCTAAAAGTAAAATACCGAAAAAGTACTTCACATAATCCATCCATGCGCCTGCTTTTGGAATCAAATATCCGGCACCCAGACCAACGAGTAACAGCGGAACACCCATACCAAGGGAGAGTGCAAACATCATCTCTGCTCCCAATACAGGATTTGCTTGGGCAATGGCAACACTTAAAAATGAGATAATGACAGGAGAGACACAGGCTCCTAAAATAAGCGCTGAGAGTAATCCAAGTAAAAAAACGGCAAAAAAAGTACCGCCTTTAATATTTCTGGTTTGGTTGTCAAGTTTGGATTGAATAAAAGAAGGCATCTGCAGGTTGAAAAAACCAAACATGGAAAGTGCCAGCAGAAAAAAGATAAAGCTCATAATACCAATCGCCCAGATATTTTGAAAATAAGACTGTAGCTGTTCCCCTGTAGCCCCGGCAAGAGCACCCATAAGTGTATATGTCAGTGCTGTCCCAAGAACATAAGCAACAGAGAGAAGAAAACCATTTTTCTTTGTAAGCTTTTCACCCTGACCGGCTATGATGCTTGAGAGAATCGGAATCATAGGCAGTACACAGGGAGTAAAGGTAAGCAGTAATCCGGCTCCAAATGCTCCGAGTAACAAGCCCATAAGCGTGTTTGTTTGGAGACTTTCTGCAGCTCCAAACAACGGGATTGTTGCTAAGAACAGAAAAAGTAAAATAATCTTTTTTCTCATCTTTTTTGCCTTTTAAAAGTTCAGTGTTGTTTTTACACGAGACCTTTTTCCTGTTTTTGGTGTGATAAATATATGCAACTGCCATGTTCCGCTCATTGCAAGGTTGAGTGTTGTTTTGTATTTCCCGTTACCAAGATTTTGGGCATTTGCTTTTGAGCTCATAGCAGGCATACCGGGCATTGCAGGCATAAAGGCTTTGAGTGCCACCTTTGCATCATCTACAAGCTTGCCGTTTTTTTTGATAGTGACGATAAGTGTGTTGGAACCGGTAGTAAGCGGTTTGTCTGCGGTGATATGTACCGCTGTTGTTCTGAATTTTGCATCTTTGCTGAATGCGGCTGCATGAGTCAGTGTTGCACCTAAAAGCAGTGCGAAAAAGATTTTTGCCAAAGTTTTCATAAGAAACTCCTTTTTGTTTTGTTAGGAGAAGTATATAACTTTTTTGTGGTGTGTTTGTGTAGAAAAAAGCAATTCAACTTGACAAGTTTATTAGAATATACTAATATACTGTTTAAGGAGTGGAAAATGAAAGAAGAAAACAGTTGTTGCAGAATCAGTGTTGACAGTAGTTTAATAGAAAATGCAAAGGCGTGTCTTGTGAAGCATAAAGAAGGGTTATCCTCTCAGGCACAAATATTTTCTCTTTTAGGCAATGAGGTAAGATTGAAAATTATACGCCTCTTTTTAGAGTTTGAACGCATGTGTGTTTGCGATTTGGCAGATATTTTAGCAATGAATCAGTCTCCCATTTCTCAGCATTTACGAAAGCTTAAAGATGGAGGACTGCTGCTCAACAAACGCGAGGGAATGACAATTTTTTACTTTATTAACCCTAGACAAAAAGAGAGACTTGAACGTCTTATAAAAGGATAAATCATGGCAGATAAAAAAATCATCACAGGCGTACTTGCGGCAATTGGAGCATCTTTATGCTGTATTACACCGGTATTGGCAGTATTGGCGGGGAGTACGGGATTGGCATCGAGTTTTTCATGGATGGAGCCGTTTCGTCCTTATCTTATAGCCCTTACTGTTATAGTACTTGCGTATGCATGGTGGGATAAACTCAAGCCAAAACAAGCAGAGATAGAATGTGCATGCGATGCGGATGAAGAGGGAAAAGTCTCTTTTTGGTACAGCAAAACATTTTTGGCGATTGTTACTCTCTTTGCCGCTGTTATGCTCTCTTTTCCATATTGGGGTGATACGTTTATTCAAAGCAACAAGCCAAAAACAGTCATAGTAGATAAAAAGAATGTGCTTACAAAAGTGATACATATAAAGGGCATGACCTGTGCAGCCTGTGAAGCAACAGTGCAAAAAGTCAGTTATGAAGTGGATGGTGTTATCTCTTCAAAAGCCTCAACACCCAAAAAACAAGCAGTTGTCAGTTATGATAAAACAAAGACAGATATAAATACTATTATGAAAGCGATAGGAACGACCGGATATAGACCTGTAGGTTATACGGATGAGAATGGAACGCATAAAGCAGGTGATATTCAAGTGACGCAACACAAAAAAGCCCAAAAAGCAGGTGCTTCAAAATGTGGCGGTGGAAAGTGTGGAGCCGGTAAGTGCGGTTCTGGAAAGTGTGGAACAAAATAAAGGAGTTTGCTATGCAAACGTATGAATTACAAATAGAGGGCATGACCTGTGATCATTGTGCGCTTATTATTGAAAAAAAATTGGACATTGAAGGTGTGAAAGAAAAAAAAGTCAGCTATCCTGAGAAAAAAGCAGTCGTCTCTTTTGACGAAACACTTACAAATATAGAGGCAATTCAGGAAACAATCAACAGTATAGGAAACTATAAAGTTACAGATGTTTCTCAAGAGGAAAAACATCTTATTATCATAGGCGGTGGTTCTGCTGCGTTTGCAGCGACCATTGAAGCGAAAGAACATGGTGTTAAAGTAACGATGATTAATGATGGATTGCCAATCGGTGGAACATGTGTCAATATTGGCTGTGTTCCTTCAAAAAATCTCATTCGGGCAGCCCAGACGCTTTATAATGCAAACAATAATCCATTTGGAGGCATCACATCATCTGCCAAGCTTGCTGATTTTAAAACTGTAATAGAAGAAAAAACAAAGCTTGTTTTAGATTTGCGTGAGCAAAAATACATCAATATCATCAAAGATATGGAAAATTTTGAGTTTATTGAGGGGCATGCTTCTTTGGTTTCTCCAACAGCCGTAGAAGTAAACGGACGAATTATAGAGGGAAGTCATATTTTAATAGCTACCGGTGCGCGTCCTATGATAGCAGATATTGAGGGTTTAAGTGAAGTGGATTACCTGACAAATGATGAGGCTTTTGCCTTGGAATCTCTGCCTGCATCTATGATAATTCTCGGTGGGAGCTACATTGCCTTGGAAATGGCGCAAATGTTTGCAAGGTTTGGCTCAAAAATAACGGTTTTACAACGCTCAGAGCGTATACTCTCGCATGAAAGCCCGGATATTACAGATATGCTCAGTGGCTATTTGCAAGATGAGGGCATAGAAATTATTACAGATAATGTTATACAGAGTGTGCATCAAAAGAATGGTAGTGTCATTGTCAAAACAGTAGTAGGCGATGAAACTTTAGAGATAGAAGCCGAAAAAATAGTTGTTGCCACAGGACGGGTTGCAAATACACAAAATATGAACTTGGAATCTTTGGACTTATCGTTACATGTAAACGGTGCTGTGAAAGTGAATGATTTTGGGCAGACAAATGTTGCAACAATATATGCAGCAGGCGATGTGACAGGAGAGCATATGTTTGTATATACTGCTGCGTATGAGGCTAAAACAGCGGTTGCCAATATGTTTTCTTCTTCGCAGCAAAAACTGGACTTTTCTGTATTGCCGTGGGTCATTTTTACCGATCCTCAAGTTGCCGGTGTGGGTTTGGATGAAAAACAGGCAAAAGACAAAGGCATAGATTTTGAGGTGGCAACCCTGCCTCTGAGCTATGTGCCCCGTGCCATTGCCGCTAAAGATACACGAGGTATGATTAAACTTTTAAGAAACACAGCAGATGACACTTTAATCGGTGCTCGCATTGTAGCTGCTGAGGGTTCTGAACTGCTTATGGAAATTTCCGTCGCCATGAAATTTGGTATAAAAGTAAGTGATTTAAAAGAGATGCTTCATCCCTATTTAACGCTTGGAGAAGGTATTAAATTAGCGGCTATTACATTTGATAAAAATGTGAAAGAATTAAGTTGTTGTGCAACATAAAAAGGAAAATATTATGAGAAATTTGTTTGATGATGCAAAAAGTAGATTGGATAAAGTTTTACCTCTTATAAGCCTGCCGGAAGATATTGCGATTCGCTTGGCACAGCCTAAACTTAATCTCACTGTAAACATTCCCGTAAGAATGGATGATGGCAGTTTGAGGGTTTTTACAGGATATCGCGTGCAGTATGACGATACAAGAGGCCCTTATAAAGGCGGTATTCGTTTTCATCCTGATGTTTGCATAGATGAAGTTACTTCTCTTGCTTTTTGGATGACGGTAAAATGTGCCGTTGCAGGGCTGCCTTTTGGGGGGTGCAAAAGGTGGTGTTGCAGTAGATGCAAAAACGCTCTCAAAACTTGAGTTAGAAAGACTAAGCCGTGGTTATATCCGTGCTATTGTTGACATTATAGGACCAAAGAGAGATATTCCCGCTCCAGATATGTACACCAATGCAACAATTATGGGCTGGATGGCAGACGAGTATAATCAAATAATGCGAGAACAGCTTCCGGGTGTTATTACCAGAAAGCCTGTGTATCTTGGCGGTTCAAAAGGTAGGGAAGCAGCTACGGGTCAAGGTGCTCTTTACGTCCTTGAGTGCTGGCTAAAGCGCAATGCAAAAAAACTGCAGGGAATGCGCATAGCAGTACAGGGTTTTGGAAATGCAGGGTATCATTTTGCCAGGCTTGCAAAAGAAGCAGGGTATAAAGTTGTAGCGCTTTCTGACTCCAAGGGTGCCATCTACTCTAAAGACGGGCTAGACCCGAAAAAGATAATGTTTCATCGTAAAAAGCATAATGAGCTCAAAGCCATGCTTTATTGTGATGTGTCTATCTGCGAAGAGGCAGAAAATGAGGTCATGACAAATGAAGAACTCTTAGCGTTGGATGTTGATGTATTGGTGCTTGCCGCAATGGAAAATCAAATCACAAAAGAGAATGCCGCAAAAATACAGGCAAAACTTATTTTAGAGATTGCAAACGGTCCGATTACTTCACAAGCAGATGAAATTCTGCAAAAGAACAATGCTATTGTGATTCCCGATGTACTTGCAAATGCGGGAGGGGTTACTGTGAGCTATTTTGAATGGGTGCAAAACAGGGCAGGATACTACTGGGAAGAGGAAGAAGTGAATGAAAAACTTAAATATATCTTAGAAAAACAGTCAAAGGTTATTTTTCTAGGTAAATCCCACGAAAAATAAAACAAATCTTAATCAATATAGTTTGATTCAATCAATTGAACACTAAAATCATCACGATAAAGAGCATTTCTTTTAATATCTGCCATTGTAGTTTTACCGGTTAGGAGTACCTTTTTATCTTTGTTCTCATTTAAAAACAACTGATAAAGATTAACAGTAAAACTTCTAAGAATAGCTATAGAGAAAGGCTCTTTATATGCTATATGGTCATCTTCTTCAGTAAGCATATCTAAGTGATAGTGATATGTTTCCACTCTCCAATGTTGCAGTATCTTTTGAAGAAACTCTTTTGCAGTTGTTTTAAAGTTAGCCATTAAATATTGAGTTGAAATTGTAACTTCACCAGTCTGTGCATTTGTTAATGTTTTCGTCACTTTAATGAGTGATTGAATATTTTGAAAGTTCTCATGATACATAACTAAATCAGCACTTTTATTTTGAAAAACTTCTACTTTTCGAGAGACTCTTTTGTTGTTTTCAGTTAAATAGCTATCTTCATCATCAACTCTATCTGTAGGCTGATTAAACTCTTCTATGGTCTTTATAGCTTTCTCTTTGAGGTGTTTCTGGTTATCTTTGAGTTTTGCTATATATCTGTTACCTTGCTCATCAATAGTGTTGAGAATCTCTGATTGAGTAAGCAGTGCATCAAAGGAAAATATCTGTCCTTCATTGCTAAAAATATTATCGTTTAAAACCTCTTTGAGTGCAGTAATTTCGCTACTCTTATTTTTATCTAAAAACTTGTGAGCAAACACTATTTTTATATCTTTATCCAAGATATTTAGTATTGCTTTATGTCTTTCCTGTGTGTATTGACCATTCACGTCGCTACCTCTCAGCCACTTCCCGTCAATAGCAATATTTTCTTGTGCAATGAATGGAAAAAAGAACTCTCTAAATACTTTTTCCAAAGCATTATTATCTGTGTTTATCAATAAACGATGATATGTTGATTTGGAAGGAATCGTTATCTCTTCTTTATCAAAAATCTCTTTGAGTATTGCATTGTCTTTGTTATATATCATCCATGAAAATATATCCTTAAAAGTTGTATTTCCTTTGATAAGTGCAAAAAGTGTCATGAAAAGAACTTCGTGCAATGGATATTCTATCTTCCCTGTATCTACTCTATAGTCTGGGATACTTTTTAGCGATTCAAGTAAGGCTTTTGTGCGTGTTAATTTGATGGTAAACTCCTTGTTTTAGGAGTCTAAGCAATATTTCTTCCAGTTCTTTTGAATCTATTGATTAAGATTTATTTTATTTTTCGTGGGATTTACCTATTATTTTTCATATAGCAGAAGAAAAAAAGGTGACACTTCGTAGTGCTGCATATGTTGAAGGACTTGAAAAAATTTCAGGTGCTATACAAAACCGAGGCACAAAAGAATACTTTCAAAATTTATAAAAGGAGCCTGCTATGTTTAGTATGTTTACGACTCAAAAAAAAGAAGATTGTTGTTCAAGTGGATTAAAAGTACAGGAAAATCAGGGTGCGAGTTGTGAAACAGAGGGAGACAACTGTTGCACACCACAGCCAAAAGCCAAAGTAGTATGTCCGAAGTGTGGAGAAAAAGCAAAGGGGGTGCTTGGTAAAACACTGCGACATCTTTTAAAAGATGAGGCAAAATCAAAACTTTCCTGCTTTGACGGCTTTTACTACTGTAAGACAGCTACATGTAAAGTAGTCTATTTTCGAGGGGATGAGATACTGACACAAAAAGATGTGAGTGTGGTCGTCGGACTCAAAGAAGGAGCAATCCCGGCTACTGTATGCTACTGTTTTGGGTGGAGCAAAGAGAAAATAAGAGCCGAACTTGCAGAAACAGGCAAAACAACAGTGATTGAAGACATTAAAGCGAAGATGGAAAATCCGGGATGTGCCTGCGAAGTGCTGAATCCAAGTGGCGGGTGTTGTCTTGGAGATGTAAGCAAGGCGATAAAAGAGCTTACAATACAGAGTTAGGATGTCAGGCATTTATGCTATAATCTCTCTTATGAAAGCGACAAAAAATAATATCATAGAGTATCTCAGGCAGATAAAACCCGAACTTTACAAAAATGGCATCAGCTCACTTGCCCTTTTCGGGAGTTTTGCAAAAGAGACACAAACAGTTTACAGTGATATTGACATTGCTATATCCAAAGATAAAAATTTCTTACAAAAAAACACATCTTATGATTATTTTGATACAGTAACAATGATAAAATCAAAAATACGAAAGCAGTTTCATAGAAATATAGATATTTTTGACTTAGACAGCAACAGTCCGTTTAAAGAGAGTATCAAAAAGGAACTTATATATGTTTAGTCAAAAATCTGTAGAGAGAATAAAAGTCATAAAGAAAAAGATTCTCTTCATAGAGGATATAGTAAAACAAAATGGCTCTATTGAGAAAGCGTTAGAAGACGAACAAAATGCAAGAGCCGCTATACTTATGCATCTTACATCCATTTCAGAACAGTTTGATAAATTACTTCATAACGGTGAACTTGAGATACTTTCAAAATTTGCAAAAGAGGATATAAAAGGAAGTTACGAACTAAGAAATTTTATAGCGCATGATTATGAAGGTGTGGACCTGTATATAGTGGAAGATGTAATAAAAATAAGATTACCCATCATTAAAAAAACGACTGAAGATATACTTATAAACGAAAAATGAAAATATTACTCCTTGAAGACGACACGGCACTGGCAAACATTTTGGTTGATTTTTTACAAGACGAGTACGAGGTTGTGCAGACTTACAGTATGAAACAGGCACTTGAACTTGCAGAAAATGAAAAATTTGATTTGTATATTTTTGACATCAATGTTCCTGATGGCGACGGCATATCACTATTGCAAGAACTGAGAGACTTTCATGATGAAACACCGGCTATTTTTATTACTGCTTTTCATGATACAAAGTATCTTAAATCTGCTTTTGAGTCGGGTGCAAATGATTTCATCAGAAAACCTTTTGATTTGGAAGAGTTGGCACAGCGTATAGAAAACATTAAGAGGCATTTTGGACTGGAGAGTCTGGTGAAACTGGATGATCAGATTATATTTGATACAAAAACACATACACTGAAAATTGCCGACAAAACAATCAAACTGACACATAAAGAGAGTGACTGTCTGCATTACTTTTATAAGAACCGTCATCGTGTGGTAAGTTCTGATGAATTGCTGCAAAACTTTTGGGAATACGAAGATATGCCGAGTGATGATGCTATTCGCACCATTGTGAAAAATTTGCGAAAACACATCGGCAAAGAACATATTGTCAATATCCGTGGAGAAGGGTATAAGTTTGAATGAGTTGGAAAAAAAGTCTTTTTACGCTTTTGTAGTTTTATATCTCATTTCTTCTCTTTTATTTGTTTTGCTCTCAGGATACTGGTACTACAGTGCACAGAAAAATTCTTTGGAGAGTGCAACCTATTACAAGCTTAATCATATCGCCGACAAACTTTCAGGGCTTATTATTAATGCGCAGATGAAAGGGACAACACTGCAACTTCCAAATGAAAAAGGGTATGAATACCGTTTGATTGGTACAAATGAAGCAGGGGATTTTAAAACAGGGTATTATGAAAAAAACGGCTATAAGGTTCTTGTTTCAGACGCACCGCAGGAACATCTCAATATTGAATATGTCATTGTCAGAACAAAAGAGTATTTCAAACAACTTTGGGAACTGCAAAAAAATGTTCTTTTGGTTATGAGCGTGGGCTTTTTCTTTATTGTCCTCATCTCTTTTATGCTTGCCAAACTGTTTATGAAGCCTGTGCACCAGAGAATGGAGCAGATAGAGAGCTTCATTCAGGATGTCTCACATGAATTAAACACTCCTATAACCGCTTTGAAAATGAGTGCGAGTCGAGCAATCAAGAAAAAAGTTTATGATAAAAAAATACTGACGAATATCTCTATAAGCACAAAACAGCTTGAGAGTATCTATAAGTCACTGACATTTTTAAATTTTAATCAAAAACAGCAAGAAGCAGAGGATGTGAATCTTAAAAATATTTTGGAGCAGACTATCGGTTACTACAGTGAACTTACAAATGCAAAAAACATAAAGATAGAGGCAGAGCTTGAAGATGTCTATTTTTATATCATTCCCTCACGGGCAGAACTGTTGTTTTCAAATCTGCTCTCAAATGCTATAAAATACTCAATGCCACAAACAACTATAAAGATAAAACTGGATAAAGACTCTTTTGTTATAGAAGATGAGGGTGTCGGTATAGAGCAAAAAAAACTTGATGAAATTTTTGAGATGTATAAACGTGAGTCAGATATAGCAGGCGGATTTGGTGTAGGTCTGAGCATTGTGAAACAAATATGTAATGCATACGGTATAACAATCAATGTTGAATCCCAACTTGGAAAAGGAACACGATTCACGCTTTTATTTAAATAATAATAATTTTCTTTTAAGAAGAATTGCCTTATACTTGAGGTAATTCAAACCAGAGGAGAAGAATATTATGACACGAGGAAATTCAATTATTAAAGGCATAGAGCCTGAAACAGTGGTGAAGTTGCTTAACAGAGCCTATGCAGATGAGTGGTTGGCCTATTATCAGTACTTTATAGAAGCGAAAGTAATTAAAGGGATTATGAAAGACGCGGCATTTGCCGAACTGACACAGCATGCAAACGATGAACTCCGACATGCCAATATGGTTGCCGACAGAATTATACAGCTTGGCGGTACACCGCTGTTAAATCCGCAAGAGTGGTTTACGCACACTAATTGTGGGTATGAAGAACCAAAAAAATTTGATGTGGTCGCCATCCTTGAAGACTCTATAAAAGGAGAACAGTGTGCAATCAGCACCTATTCGGAATTAGCAGACCTTGTTAAAGATAAAGATATAGTCACTTACGATATAGTTTCTCAGATACTGGCTGATGAGGTAGAACATGAAGCGGATTTACAGGATTTGCATGATGATATTACAGAGTTTGTCCAAAATATAAAAAGCACGATGCAGTAAAAAAGAGGATTAGATATCCTCTTTTTGGGCAAGTTGTCGTTTGGCATAAATTTCAAACAAAATAGGAATGATGACAAGACTCAGCACTGCTGAACTAACAACTCCGCCAAGCATAGGTGCGGCAATACGCTGCATCACTTCGCTTCCCACTCCGTGGGTGTACATAATAGGGGTAAGCCCCGCTAAAATAGCAAAGACCGTCATGAGTTTTGGACGGACTCTTTGAACCGCTCCCTCATAAATTGCTGCATTGAGTTCTTTGATTCCAAAGTTTTTTCCATATTTTTCTTTATATTCATCCACCGCTTCTTGCAGATAAATTATCATAACGATAGCTGTCTCGGCGGCGACGCCTAGCAGTGCCAGAAATCCGACAATGACGGCTATACTCATGGCAAAGTTAAGCATATCTATATAAATAAGTCCGCCCAAAAGTGCGAACGGCAGGGTAAAAAAGACAATGAGCGTTGGTCCGGGTTTTTTAAGAGCCATATAGATGAGTAAAAATATGACAACAAGAACAGCAGGTACAATCCAGATGATACGCTTCATAGCCGAATCAAGATACTCAGACTGTCCCGCCCATTCTATATAATATCCCGGATCAAATTTGATTTGATCGATGAACTTTTGTGCGCCTATTTTATACTCTGTCGCACTGATACCCTCTTTTGGCGTAATATAAATGAAAGTAACGGGTGCTGCCATTTCACTTTTGATGACAGAAGCACTTTGTCTGTAGGCTACTTTTGCCAAGCTTCCAAGCGGAACAAAACCGAGCTTGGTCTTAATCTGTATGTTTCTGATAGACTCAAGACTTCTTCTTTCATTGTCTTCGAGACGCAGGGAGATAGGGTAGCGTTCGAGCCCTTTATACATTGTTGAAACCTGCATACCACCAATAGCAAAAGCGGTATATTCCAAAAGGGCGTCTTTTGTGAGATTGTATCGGGCAAGTTTATCTTCATCGGGAATGATATCGATGTAGTATCCGGCACTTGCCTGATCGGCAAAAACAGAGAGTGTTTTGTCATATTGGCGCAATTGCTCTTCTATCTGTTTGCCGAATTTTTGCAGTCCTTTTGTATCCATTCCGTAGAGTTTGATACCAATAGGCGTTCGGATACCACTCAAAAGCATATCTATCCGTCCACGAATCGGATAGGTCCAGGAATTTGTCAGTCCTGGAACCTGCAGGGCAGCTTCCATATCTTCTCGCAGTTTGTCATATGTCATGCCTTTTGGCCACTCGGATTTTGGTTTGAGTGTGATGATAGTCTCAAGCATACCTAACGGTGCAGGATCGGTTGGAGTACCTGCGCGTCCCGCTTTTCCGAACACATTTTCAACTTCTGGAAAAGATTTGATGATTTTATCTGTTTTTTGCAGCAGTTGTTTTGTCTGGTCTATACTGATACCGTAAGGGGTTACCGGCATATACATAAATGTCTGCTCATTAAGCATTGGCATAAATTCCCATTTCAGACTCTTGTAAAGCGGATACATGTAACCAAGAGAGAGTAAAACAAGGATAATAACAAGATATTTTGCTTTGAGTCCATAGACAATAACAGGACGATATACCCAGATGAAAAATCTGTTGAGAGGATTTCTGCTCTCAGGGAGAATTCTTCCTTTGACAAAAAATATCATCAATGCAGGAACTAAAGTGATACTCAGTAGTGCACCTGCAGCCATTGCAAAGGTTTTTGTAAAGGCAAGAGGGGTAAACAAGAGTCCCTCTTGCCCAGTCAGTGCAAAAATAGGCAAAAAGGAAACAACAATGAGTGCCAGTGCGAAAAATATAGGACGCCCGACCAGCTGTGAAGATTTGAGTATGATAGCAACACGCTCTTTTTCTGTTGGCATTCTGCCTTCTTTGTGCTCAAATTTGTGCAACATTTTATGGGCATTTTCTATCATAACGATGGAAGCATCCACCATGGCACCGATGGCGATGGCAATACCACCGAGACTCATAATATTTGAGCTGATACCAAAAATTTTCATCAGTAAAAAGGTAAAACCGACGGTCAGAGGCAGGACAATAATTACAATAAGAGAGGAGCGAAAGTGCATCAAAAAAAGTCCGATGATGACAACGACTATAACACTTTCTTCAATGAGCGTATCTTTTAAAGTATCTACCGCTTTGTCAATGAGACCTGAACGGTCATACACGGTGACAACATCCACGCCGTCAACTTTAAGCTCCTTCATTTTCTCTTGTACACGCTGAATCATAGTGTAGACATCTTCGCCGTAACGTGCCATAACGATACCGCCGACCACTTCACCTTCGCCGTTTAAGTCTGCCAGGCCACGACGAGGGGCAGGGGTAAGTTCCACTCTAGCAATATCGCCGAGTTTGACAGGTGTTCCCGCTTTTGTAGTGACAACAAGTCTTCTGATGTCATCCAGATTTTTGATGTAGCCCTTTGCCTGAACCATCCATTCATAGCCGTTTTTAATGACAATACGCCCGCCGGTGTCATTGTTGTTTTTTGCCAATACTCTTTTGATGTCTTGGATGCTGAGGTTGTATCGAACAAGATTATCATTATTTACAGTGACCTCAAAGGTAGGAATAAATCCACCGATACTAGCCACTTCACTCACGCCGTCAACACCCATAAGTGCATATTTGTAATAGTAGTCCTGAAGGGTACGTAGCTGGGCAAGATTTTTAGTTTTTGATTTGAGGGCATACTCATATACCCAGCCCACACCACTGGCATCAGGACCAAGGGCAACATCCATGCCTCGTGGAAGTTGTGATTGGATACTTGCTAGTTGTTCCAAAACACGGCTTCGTGCCCAGTAGAGGTCGGTTCCCTCTTTGAAAATGATGTAAATCAGACCGTTCTCGTACGTAGAGTAGCCACGAACCGTATCAATATTTGCAATGGCTAAAAACTGTGCAACAAGGGGGTATGTTCCCTGATCTTCAACAATTTCAGGGGATTGTCCTGCCCAGCTAATCTGTACGATAACCTGAGGCGGAGAGAGGTCAGGCAAAGCATCGAGAGGCGTATTTTTCATACTCCATATAGAGGCACCGACAAGAGCCAAAGCTGCCAATAGAACAATAAACTTGTTTTTTATACTAAAAGCGATGAGTTTTTCTATCATAATTTGTCCATTTTTTTAGTTTTGAAAATTATAGCATTCTAGTGTGTAGCGTTTGTGAGAAATAGTATGAGACAATCAGGGTTTTTAGAGGTGCCCTTCAGTGCCGACTGTTGGAATAGTCTTGCCACTCTCAGCCGGCACTGAAGTACCGGTTCCGAGAAAGCATTTAGTTTCTTAACTTAATGGTATTAGAGGTGCCCTTCAACGCCATTAAGTTAAGCCTACAACCACCTAATTTACGAACTTCCTGCTGATTAGTTTCCAACATTTTTCTTCTTCATTTTAAGATAATTTATCGAATTGGTGGCTATGGTGGACTTTTGTATATCTTTATCCAGCCGTGGTTTTGATTTCCTATTTGGTCGAATTACTATTGTATTTGTCAGAAAAAGTTTCTCCATCTGCTCAAGCATATCTTCTATTGGTTCATCCAAATAAAAAAGGTCAAATACCTTATGTTTGATGATATTAAAAGAGACTGCTTTATTTACTTTTTGGATATATTTATTCTCTTTGGTTTTCTCTTTTAGGTCTTGGTTTATGTCGTATGTCATGGCAGATTCATAGTTTGTCAAAAAGATAGTTGCAAAGAAATCTTGTTTTACTGATAATGCACTTTGACCTGTAAAGTTTTCTAAAGAGAGTCTATTTTTTATCAAATCAAAGTATGTCTCAATTCCCCATCTAAGAGAGTATAACTCTTTAAACTCTGATGTTTTAAGTACTTCTCTATCAAGTACATTTGTTGCCAACACTTCTACAGTACCGTTATCTAAAATTACCTGTACAAATCGTATTTTTAACTTTGTAGGTAAATTCAGACTTTTTAGATCATCTCTTATGATTTTAGGAGCATTTATCTCAAGTATCACATCTTTTTTTTCACTATGTGGAGCAAAAAGAAACTTAGCTTTTGAGAAGCTATTTGTTCTAATACGACAAACTATTTTTGTTTTATTATAAGCAACTGCAAAGAGTTCAAATGATGGATAACCTCTATCCATAAGCACTAAATCATCCTCTTTACAATACTCAAAGTGATTCATCGCTAGAGTTCGCTCATCATAAGCTATAAGCTCATTTATTTGACTACTATTTTTATTCTCAATACAAGAATCAAGTGCAATATTATTAAGCACATCAAAGAGGCAAGATACTCGTGCTTGAGAGACATCTTTAGCATAATCTTTTATCTGACATTTAACCTTCATAGGATTAAACTCTTTTTTTACATCCTCTGTATTTGGAAGTGTTACAATAGAACCATCTACAGCTAAGATTCTATATCCTTTATAGGTTTCATAATCTCCATCTTTGTAAAAGATTTCAGCTGCCATCTGTGCAAACTCTTCAAATGCTGTATAGTTAAGTTTCGCTCGTGCTTGCGTATATGCACTATTAGAGATAGTGACATCTTCACCTAAAGCAAGTTGTGTATCATTAATGCTGTTTTGTAAAGATTTATTACTCTTTTTAATCATCATAGTCATAATTTTAGCAAACCCTAGCTTTCTATCCCTTGTAAAAGAATTTATTCCAATTTTATGTTTCATCTGGAAAGATTCTTCTCTTTTTTTGTCTTTAAAAACTCCCGAAATTTCGATAGTTTTTTTTAACATAACCAACCCTTAATATATAAATATATTATACTCAAATAACACTTTCAGATAGCTTTGAAATCCCTATATTAAGTGGTTTGTAAAGATTTTACAAAATGTTTTTTATAGTTTTTTTTAAAACTTCAAGCTATTTTTTAGTTCTTCTCATTGCTTAACTTAATGGCGTTGGAGGTGCCCTTAATATATTTTCTTATAGAATTAGGGTATGCAAAACAATAATAAAAAATCTATATACTCATGGGCACTGTATGACTGGGCAAATTCTGCCTATGCAACAACGGTTATGGCTGGGTTTTTCCCTATTTTTTTCAAGTCTTATTACAGTGTGGGAACTGAGGTGACGGTGAGTACCGCACAGCTTGGATTTGCAAATTCGATTTCCAGCTTTGTGGTTGTTCTTCTCGCCCCTTTGCTTGGAGCTGTGGCTGATGCAGGTTCACTCAAAAAGCGTTTTTTGTTTCTTTTTGCATTTTTGGGTATTTTGATGAGTGCCTCACTGGCTCTTGTCGAGCAGGGAAACTGGCAGATGGCGGCACTTATCTATACATTGGGAAATATCGGTTTTATGGGATCAAATATTTTTTATGACGCTTTGCTTCCCTCTGTGAGTGATGATAAAAATGTTGACTATGTTTCAGGACTGGGCTTTGCCCTGGGCTATCTCGGCGGGGGAATTTTATTTGCACTCAATGTTTTTATGGTGCAAGAACCCTCTTTTTTTGGATTTTCTGACGAAGCTGTGGCAATCAAAGCCTCATTTGTCAGTGTAGCTGTGTGGTGGGCACTTTTCTCTCTGCCTCTTTTGCTTTTTGTAAAGGAGAAAAAGAGAGATAAAGAGCAGAAAAATATTTTATTGGTTGCAGGATATCTGCGTTTGAAAAAAACCTTTCAAAGAGTGAGAAGTCTCAAAGGACTTTTCCTTTTTCTTGTTGCCTACTGGCTTTACATTGACGGAGTTGATACTATCATTCGTATGGCAGTTGATTATGGAATGGCGCTGGGGTTTGACAGCAACAGCCTTATAATGTCCTTGCTTATTGTCCAGTTTGTCGGGTTTCCGGCTACGCTTCTTGTCGCAAAACTGGCGGATACCTTGGATACGAAAAAAGTGATTTATCTCTGTATCAGTGTTTATATTTTTATTATTGTTTTTGCATCAATGATGGAGGAGGAAAAAGAATTTTATATACTGGCTTTACTTATTTCTCTTGTTCAAGGTGGTATTCAGGCATTGAGCCGTTCATATTATGCCAAAATGATACCACAAAAATATGCAGCTGAATTTTTTGGTTTTTATAATTTACTTGGAAAATTTGCAGTTATTGTAGGACCACTTTTGGTCGCTTTTGTTGCACTTTTTAGTCACAACTCCAGACTCTCAATTGCTTCTGTTGCTGTTCTTTTTATTTTTGGAGGATTGTTTCTCTTTTTTGTAGATGAGAAAAAAGTGGCAAAAGAGGTTCGCGAAGCGATGGAATAAGATGTAAATTAATATACTTCATCATGTGAACCGATGTCTATAAGAACAATCTGTTCATCGATGATGATAAAATCTATGAGGATTCTGTGGTCCATATCAATAGAGACAGAATGATATTCATTTAACGATCCCTGCAGTTTGTGTAAACGCAGTGAAGGGTGAAAAGGGTTTTTTTGCAAGAGAAGAATAGTTTTTGTGTATTTTTCTTTTAAATTTTGATGCTTTTTAAAAAACTTTTTTACTGTTTTTTCATACTTTTTACTAAAAGTGATTTCATACATCAGCTATTTCTTTTAAATGTTTAACTACATCTGTATGATAATCTCCATTTTTAATATCCTCCATCACCTCTGTATAAGCATGGTCGAGTTCCAAAGCACGCAGCTCTTTGTACCGTTCTACATCCATAACGACATATTTTTTTTCACCACGAAAATTGATGATAACCTCATCCCATTTCTCCAAGAGTTCCCCAAAAAGAGAAACTCCCCGTTTTTTTACTTCATTTGCGCTGACTATCATAAGAGTATCCTTAAAAGTACTTTTAAGAGTATTATAGCACAGTCTTAGTAAAGCCCGTTGATCTGCGCATCACTGTCCATCATAAAGAGGGCATTGTTGACAACTTCATCACCTGCATTTAGTCCGCTTGTTATGATGTATGTTTCATTATTGAGCGGTTTGATATCGACTTCCATCGGTTCATACTCTCCCTCAAATTCTCCGACAACAAAAACATAATACTTGCCGTTTTTTAAGATAACCGCACTTTGGGGCAGTGTCAGGTACTCTTTTGCTTTGTCTTTTGAAATGACATCCGCATACATTCCCGGAAAGAGGCTATGGTCTTTGTTCGCCAAAGTGAGTCGCATAGTCAGTGTTGCCTCTTTTGGACTCAGGTTCGGATAAAGAAACTTTGTATGTGTTTCATATGTTTTGTCGGTTGTTTTAAAACTGACGCGAAAGTCATTGGCATGTTTGAGCCATTTGACATCATCTTCAAAGACCTTTACCTCTACCCAGACATCATCAAGATTGACTATCTCAAAAAGATTTGTTTTTGCATTAAAAGCAGATCCTTCATTAATGTTTTTCATAAAGATATAACCGCTTTGCGGTGCATAGATTGTTGTGTTGGGTGATACTTTTCTCATCTTTATAACTTGAGAAATCTCATTTGGCGCGACTTCCAGTAGGGCAAGTTTCAGTTTGGCACTTTTGAGCATGCCTTTGTTCGGTCTGTTTTTTGTGTAGTTGTACGAGTTGACATAGTCCTCTTTTGCCTTGTATACCTCAGGAGAGTAAACAACCGCCAAAGGCTCGCCTTTTTTGACATATTTGTAAATTTTGTCGGCATAAAGTTTTTCGACAAATCCTCCAAAACGGGGACTCACTTCATACACTCTCGCTTCATTTGCTTTGACAAAACCGTAGTTCTTTTTAGAGTGGCTTGTTTTTATTTTTTGTACTTTTACGGTCTGAACTGAAAAAAGCTGTTGTACCGATGCTTCTTTTGCCGATACCATCAACGGTAACAAAAGTAGTAGTAATTTTAAATTTTTCACTGTAATTCTCCTTTAAGTTGTGCTATTTTGGCTTGTGCCAGGTTGTAGTTTGCGACCGCTTTGATACTTTTTTGTTCCAAATCAAGTTTTTGAAACAGGACATCTATATATTTGAACAAATCAGCCCCAACGGAGATGGAAGAGCTTGAGAGCTCAAACATGTGAGCAACCTGGGGAAGGGCCTCATCTTGGATAATATGGTAAATTTCATACGAAGAGAGCATTTGGGCATAATAGGCTTCAAGTTCGGCATTGACAGATATCTGAGTATCTGCCTTTTGGCTTCTTACAGAGAGAACCAAGGCGCGTGCTTCTTCTTCTTTATAATCCTCTGTGCCGTATATAGGCAGGCTCAAACCGAAACCAAAGTTAAAATAGTTATTAAAATTTTCTCGAAGAGCATAGCCTGCGATGAGATTGATGTCCGGATAGTTGTTGAGATCAGCCATTTTTAATTTTGCATTTTGTTTGAGAATCTCTTTGTCTTTTATTTTAATATCCGGGTTATCTGCCAAAGATTTTTGGAGTTGCCCTAAATTTGGTTTTTTTCCCATTTGTATAGTTATCTCCAAATGTTGGACTTTAAATGAGGCCAGATAGGAGAGTCTTGCATAGGCGGCATTGATTTTTTCACGCAAAACACTTTTTTGGATTTGCAGATCCGAGAGGGAGAGTTCCGCTTTCATTATTCCGATATGCTGGTTTGCATCAATACTTGTGTAGGATTCATACAGATCAATGTTTTGTTGTGTCAGTGTGACATACTCATCAATAATTTTATACAACTCCCCCAGTTTCCAAATGGTGTAGGCTTCACTTTTTATCTGTGCAACCAGTTTTGTTTTTGCTGCATTTAATTGTTCCTGCAGCAAAGCATCTTCAGCTTCTGCAATTCTTTTGTTGGTTTCACGTTTATTGTAAAAAGGAATTTTTTGTTTGAATGTCACTACAGACTGACTCATCGCCTGCGAAGAATTGAGTGTGTTTTTTGTTATGAGCAGTTGGGGATTTTCAAATTGATTTGAGACTGCTATATTGTATTTGTTTGCCTCAATTCTTGCATTAATAGCTTCGAGCGACGGTTTTTTTGCCAAAGCGGTATCAATAATCTCATTCAGGCTGATTGCCTGGAGCCCACTGCAGAGTAAAAAGATACCGAGTATCATCGTTTTCATAAATTATTCCTCTGTTTTTTAGTTTTCAAAGTATAGCATGCTAATGTGTAGTGTTTGTGAGTTTTGTTGCTTATGTGGCGACTCTAACTCAGCCAACGAAGCGGTGAGAAAGTCTTTTATTGTTAAGATGTCGTTTTAATAAAAGGGAAAAAATGAAAGAAATAGAAGAATTACTGCAAAAGTACAACCACTTTAAACATGAACAACTGCGTTCAATACAGCAACTTCCGGATGCAACAGTTGTGACACTTGGAGTCTTAGACGATGAAGGTGAAGATGTCAATAGTGTTGATATTACATTTAAAGGAGTGAGTGCATCAAGAATCTTAGATAACAGCGTACTCTCTTTTATGGATATGGGCTTTGGAATTACACTTATAAAAGAAAAAGATTTGTATGGCTTTGCACTGGGAAGTGGGAGTACCATGTTACATGTACACAATGCGCCTTTGTATATTGTCGCTTCTCAAATTAGTATAGAAGAAAAGTAAGGTAACAAATTAACATAGCTTTCAGTTTGTTTGCTATAAGCTATTTGTATGAAGAACTCAAAAAATAAATTTTTTATTATTGGGATTAGCATTTTGCTTGTATGGGTTTTTATAGAAGCATACCTCTACATGATAGCTGTAGAGGCACAAAAAAACTATACTGACAATTTACTCAAAGATGCACAGGAACATTATGAAGAGATAGAAAATATCCGTAGTCTTCCTGCAGAGATTGGAACTTTTTATGTAAAAGAAGGTGATACCTTTAAAAAAGTTGATTCCAAACTGCTTGTGCAAACTCTCTTGAAACAATACCAAAACAACGATTTTTACTATACAGTGACTCCAAAGCTGTCAAAAAAACCTACTTACAGGCTTGAGAGCGAAAAAAAAAGGCTTTACTATGTTTACAAGGACATTGCCATTGATATGGATGCCTCTTTTTATGTAGAGAAGATACAGAGTGTCTGGATCAAATTTTTTGCAGTAAGTTTTTTATTTACTGTTTTTACATTTGTTCTTCTTTTTCTCATCAGGTTTTTACAAAAAAAGAGCAGCAGTTATGAAAAGCTAAGCAATACACTTGAACTCAAAGTCCGCCAACAGACAAAACTGCTCGAAAAAGAACATGCCAAAAAAGAGATTTATCTGGAGACCCTTTTTGAGAAGAGTCCCAATATCATCATTATTACAACCGGCAACAGCATTACCCGGGCCAATGAAGCATTTTTTAAATTTTTCAAAGAGTACGCTTCTTTGGAAGAGTTTAAAAGAGAGCATGAATGTATTTGTGACTTTTTTTGTGCATCATGTCATGGCGATACCATCAACAGTACAAAAATGCAATGGGTAGAAGAGGTTCTGAGTGAGGAAGAGCCAATCATAAAAATCTGTTACCTGGAACAAGAGTACTACTTTTCTGTGTATGCCAAAAAGATATATGAAGAGAATAAAATGCACATGATGGTGACATTAAATGATATAACAGAAATATATAATATTCGGCATAAATTTGAAGATTTGTCCATGCAGGACGCACTGACAAGTATTTACAACAGGCGTTACTTTAATGTAGTGTTTCCCCAGGAGCTAAACAGAGCAAAAAGAACCCATGAGAGTTTTTGTTTTGCGATTATGGATGTGGATAATTTTAAACTCTACAATGATAACTACGGACATGATGCAGGCGATGAAGCTTTGCAGAAAATTACTGCAAAAATCACAGAACTGACACAGCGTGCCAATGAGTTTTTTTTCCGTTTGGGCGGAGAAGAGTTTGGTTTTGTCTGCAGTGCCTATACAAAAGAGGAAGCCTTTAGTCACCTGCAAAATATATGCAAAGAGGTGCAAAACCTGAAAATTGAGCATCTTTACAACGAAAAGTATGGAGTGCTTACCATATCTATAGGCGTATGTTATCTCTCTGATGCACGCAAGGGTGAAGTGAAACATATTTATAAAAGTGCGGACAATGCCCTCTATAAAGTGAAAGAGAGCGGAAGAAACAAAGTTGTTTTATTTTCTGTGCCTTAGTATGAATCAATCGTGTATATCCCTTCTTTAAAAAAGAAGGAAAGGGATTGACTAAATCTAGTTTTAGAATATATATGAAGTTATAAATCTGTAATGATCCATTTCTCTATTAAGCACCGTAGGGTATGCTACACCATCATACTCGCTTAATCTTTTTGCATTAAATACTTTAAACATCCATTTTCTGTTTGGTTTATATACTAAAACTGTGTCGAGTTCATAGGCATTGTTTTGTGATACAAAACTTGGGCTGGGGCTGTTTCCGGCAGATGTTAATGACTGTCCATAATTTGCATAACTCATCATGATTTTTAATCCTTTGAAAATAGTATAATGACCTCCTATCTTATATGCTGTAACATCTTCTCTGTATGCATTACGAGAGAATATTGAACTAGTGTAAGCCGGATCTGCTCCCCAAGCATTAAAATATTGTCCTTCTTGATTTATTGGATCAGAATCTTTTTTTCCAGATTGATTGAGTGCTATATACATTCCAATTTTTTTGTTGCCTACAAATGCCTTAAATCCGTATAAATTAAAATCTCTAGCACCTGCCAGGGCAGTTCCTGTATCTTTTTGTGCTAAATATTGAGCAGATAATTTTAATTTTATACCTTTTTTGATTCCAAGCGTGTATTGTAGTTCTGTATAATAATCTGTAGCAATATCCCATGAATGATAGATCCAAAAATTAGCTTGAAAATTGTGAATTCCAGTATATGTTAGAGCAACTATGCTTCTTCCATTGGTGGAAGTTTTTCCTGCGGCAGTACCTATGTTATAAAATTTTGCTTGTTCTAAATCTCCACCGGCTTGTTCAAATAAAACTCCGCTACCACCTAATCCAACACCTGCAGTGCCAGTTTTTTCTCCTATTACTCCCCAGTCAGCCATTGCTCGAGAGCCAAAAGAGATTTTATTGATATGCCCTCCTGTAAATTTTAAGCCTTGTGTGATTTCACTCTCAAGTATATAGGCTTCATAAAAATTTGGCATCAAAGATGTTTTGATGACTGTTAATGGCGTTTTAAGTTGTTGTCTCCCAAGTTTAAGTTTTATATAAGAATTTTTATAATTTATATAGGCTTCTCCTAGAAGAGTTTTTTCTTTTCCATCAGGTGAAACAACCATCCCATAAGCACCTTTATTATACTCAGGTGCAGCTCTTTCATCCCATGTTGTTAATCCTCCATCTCCGTTTGTATAGGAAGCTACGCCGACCTTTATATTGTCAAAAATTTCGGGTGTTTCATATTTTAATTTTACTAAAAAACCACTTCCATTACTTGGTCCAAAATTATTTTTATTGTCACTTAGAACAGTCATTGCTTTTAATTGCAATTCGATATTCCCTCCTCTGTAGCCATCTATTGTAACCTCTGCTGCATTTATTTGGCTGACACTCGCACAGGTCATTAGAACTACGATTGATTTTTTTAATTCCGTTTTCATTTTTACCCCTTTTTTATATTTATGCTATGAAAGTATTATAAGAGTTTTATATAAATTAGTTGTTAATTTTTTATTAATTGAATGTTAACAGTTGTAAAGTCTAAAATAAATTTATTATAGTTGTTCTCATGTACATATAAAAAATTATAACCATGCTTTTTTATAATATAATCAACAATATATAAGCCTAATCCAAAACCACCCCAATCCTAAAAAAACAGGAATTTAAAAGAAGAACAATAATTGCTTAAACTCTAAAAAACTAAAGTGATTACATATGGCAACAAAAACAAGAGAAAAATTAGCGAAAAAGCGTTCTATAAGAGGGTATGCAGATCAAGCCCAATCAAATCAACTTTTAAAATTGTTTTCAGAGGTGACAGACTATCGGAAACCTCAAGGTAAAAGACACCGACTAGAACATATTTTATATCTTTCAGTATTGGCTGGATTGATGGGAGCAACTGACTATAAGCAAATATCTATTTGGATAGAGAAGCATATTCAAAAAGAACAAGTTAAAAGATTATTAGGTGTAGAGTTTATATTAACACCAAAGAAAAGTTTGGTTTCTGATGTGTTAGCGAAAGTTGATAGCCAAGAAGTTGAAGTTGTTTTTAGGAAATGGATAAGAACCTATGTCGATACAAGAGGAAAGCACCTGAGCGTAGATGGCAAGGTTATGAATGGCAGCAAATACAAAGATAAGAGATCAATAGAAGTAGTTGGTGCTGTTTTATCTGAGATAGGGGTAATAATTGCTCATCAACAAATAGCAGAGAAGTCGAATGAAATACCTGCCCTTCAGGCTATGATAGGGGAATTGGGAGATGAATTTATCTTTACTTTTGATGCAATGAATACCCAAAAAAACTCTTGATGCTATCGAAAATAGTGGTTCAAAATATATTGCCAAGGTAAAAGATAATCAAAAAACCTTACTTGATAAAATAGATGAAATTTCAAGAGATATAAAACCGACAAATATTTACAAGGCTAAACCTGTCCAACAATCTAATGAATGGATTAATAGGAAGGTGTTTGTATATCAACCAACTACTTTTTATCATAATGGCATAACTCATATTCGCTCAATAATAAAAGTTATAAAAAAAGTAGAGTCAACAAATCATAAAACTGGCGAGATTACTAATAGCACTAGAATTCAATTCTGTATTGCAAATTTTCATGAAAGTGCAGAATTCTTTCACAATAAAATTTTACACCATTGGAAAGTGGAAACCATGCATCAATACAAAGATAATTCACTTTTAGAAGATGCTCATAATTGTCATTTAAATCCATTTTTAATGACTATTCTTAGAAGTATGATTTTGAATATTTTACACCTTAATGGTGCAAAATCTATACAAGAACAACTCATCAACAATAGATGGGATTTGGATGACTCTATCGCTCAAATATTAAAATTGAGTTTTTAGAGGATTGTGGTGATCCAAAACTGTGATTTATATTTTTTATACTTTCTTTTGTGAATGCTTTGGTATAATGCTCAAGAGGTTTATCCATTTTTTCACCACGGGAACAAAAAGCCAATGTGTTATTTTCATAATATAGAAAAATAGCAGCATCATCTGCATACTTTATTCCATTATCAATAAGATTTTTAAATACAATACTGGCAAGATTAAAATCAACTTCAATCATTTCATTATCTAGATTGTGGGTTATGCTATCTGGTTCTAAAAAAAGTAAATCACAGGCATTGTTTAAAATATCTGCGATATGGTAGCTTTTTTTATTGATAACACAGTCACAGGCTGTAACATTTTCTATATGTAGGAATTCTTGTACAAGTATGGTTAATCTCACAAAAACATTTGATAATATTGTTTTTGTCCGTGAATCTTCTAAAAACTCTAAGGATAATTGTCCTTTTGTAATTGGTGTTTTTAATTCATGTGTCACATTTCTTAAAAAAATAACACGTGCATCAATCATATTTTGTATTTTTTTTAATGTGTGGTCAAATTCATTTGCTACATCAGCAATTTCATCTTTTCTTGTTGTGGAAAAATCTATTTCATTATTTCCTTCACCAAACTTTTTTATTTTTCTTTGAAGCTGTTTTAAAGGATAAATACTAATTGCAATAGAAATAAATAAAATACATAAGATAACGATAAAGAATCCATAAAGAACCCATACATAATTAACATTAATAAATTCTGTTTTTAAATCTTTCAGTATAATACTTCCTGTTGCTTTTGGTGTTACAATATAACGATAATCACCAAGTTCATAAAGGTCAAAATGCCCTCTCGCACAAGAAACTCTGTCTATACTTTTTGTTTGTAATATTGATTTTTTAAGAGATGCGTCCTTTACTATTTCTATATTCATAGTTTTTAAATCTTTAAGAAGTTGATTTTTACTTCCGCCTGCGAACTTCCATCGCATAATAGACATAGCGACATGATGATAATGTGTTCTTAAATTTGCTTTTGCCGAAGTAAATTCATGAGTATACATTACTTTAAATAAAGCTGTTGTAGCTACAAGTGCGACAATAAAAAAAATTATTATTTTAAATAATATAGAATGTCTGTTCATTCTTTCATCCTGTATCCTATGCCACGAATAGATTCTATATACTTTGAATTTCTTGGAGTATCACCAAGTTTGCATCGTAGCCGGCTAATAATGACATCAATACTTCTTTCATCGCTTTCCCAACTCATGCCATCAACACTGTCAAGAATGGTGCCACGAGAAAGGACTCGACCTCTTTCTTCTAAAAATAGAAGTAGAATACCGTATTCAGCTATAGTTAAAGATAGTTCATTTTCATTTTGAAATATAAGCATCCGTGCTTTATCAACACTGAACTCTCCAAATTGAATTTTTTGTCCTACAATAACATTGCTTTTTTTTTGTCTTAAGTGTGCATGAATTCTTGCGACTAGTTCTCGTGGATCATATGGTTTTGCAATGTAATCATCAGCTCCTTTTTCCAAGCCAAGTACTTTGTCACTCACACCTCCCCGTGCGGATGAAATAATAATAGGTGTTTTGTATAAGGTGGAAATTTGTTCACATAAAAATAAACCATCCATCTTTGGAAGGGTTAAGTCCAATATAATGATGTCAAATTTTTTATTTTTTAGCAAAGAGAGTATTGTAGTTGGGTCACCTTGTATAAGAATGTCCATATCTGCATTGCGAAGATAGTCAGAAATTAGCTCAGCTAACACAAGATCATCTTCGATCATAAGTATACTTATTTTTTTCATATTTTATATGCTCACATTTATAAATTTAGCATATATTACAAGACGGGTGTTAATTTAATGTTAACACCCACTTTAATTAACTTTTATTTTCAAAATCATTAGCATCCTCAATTGCTTTGATTACTTTTTTCTCAAGTTTTTTTAATATTGGGTATGCTTTAGAATCTTTTGGCGCACTTGTTGGTCTTACATACAAAACAGTGGTTTTTCCATCTTTTTCTATAAGTGTTATTCTAATAGGACAGAATGCCATCATTGTTGGATCAGCATTTATAATCATGTTACCGAACTTACCATTACAGGCGACGATAGTCCTGACACTTGAAAGATGAGATGTGTTGAAGTTTTTACCAAATTTTTTTTCAAGCCCCTTTCTCTTAAATTCATTTAAAATGTCAAGTTTCCAAGGAACAACCAGTTTTACTTCTTTGAAGTGTTCTAGAATATTTTCTTCTATTGTATCAATAGAACCTTTGTACGTGACAGAATATACATTTGTCAGAGCGGTAGACCAGAGTGATAAACTCAACAAACATAAAATGAGAATTTTTTTCATATTTAATTCCTTTGTATTTTGCATAGCTTTAAGAAAGTTATGCTGTGTATTTGAAATTTTGTAATGGAGAATTACGAAATTGTTTTAACAGTATAAAAGAAATGTATAAACTAAGTATTAATTTTTTGTTAACGAATTATTAACTGATCTTACATATTGCCATTCCGTCGTTGATAGTAGTTTTAATCGCGAGTATGTAAGAGTCTATATTGCTATTACATAGTTTTTTTGTTCAAAGCAGTTGAGAGTGCTTTTTTTGTCAAAGAAGAAATTGGTGTTACATGTAAGGCATCCGTGCTAACCCAGATGGCTTTTTCAAAAGAGTCTAGATGATAAAGCTTTACATGTAAGCGGTATTTTGTATAGGAGTGTTTGAAACTACCTAAAAAATCCTCTTCAATCGGATCGACGGCGGGAAGTTCAAGCATACCTTTGTACATGTTTCCTGTAGCCGGGGTAAGTGCTATTTTTTCGTTTTGTATGCAAATACCGTAAAAAAGTTCGAGGGATTCATACTCTTTTTTCTTGGTCTGTGTATATAATTCCGCTTCTGTTTTTCCCTGACACTCTTGTTGGAGTGGACACTCTTCACATTTTGGATTTTTTGGTAGGCAGATAAGCGAACCTAAATCCATAAGAGCAAGATTGTGATTTTTTGGGTCTTTGTGATTAAGCAGTTTTTGGGCATATTCCCAAACGGTTTTATCCTTTACATGTAAAAGAGCAAAATAACGCTTGAGCACTCTTGCTATGTTTGTATCGACAACGGGAATACTTTGATTGTAGCCGAAACTGCAAACGGCACTTGCGGTGTACTGCCCTATGCCGGGCAGAGAGAGCAGCTCTTTGTAGTCTGTCGGCAGAGATTTCTGTGCAAGATAGGCTGTTTTATGAAGATTTCTTGCACGCGAATAGTAGCCCAATCCGCTCCAGGCTGCTAAAACATCATCAAGCGACGCATTTGCCAGGCTTTGCAGCGTGGGAAATTTCTCCAAAAACCGGGGATAGTATTCATCCCGTACACGGCTGACCTGTGTTTGTTGGAGCATAATTTCACTGAGATATATACGGTAAATGTCCTGTGTGTTTCGCCAGGGAAGTTCATGCCTGCCTGCTTTTTCATACCATGCCAAAAGTTCTTTTTGTGCCTGTTTTATCTTTTTTATAACAACTGCTCCTTGAGAAATTCGCTGTAGTGTCCTTCTTGTTCTTCAAGTTCTTTATGTGTGCCCCGTTGGACTATTTCACCCTCATTGAGGACATAAATCATATCGGCATTTTTAACGGTGCTGAGACGATGGGCAATGGTGATGACTGTTTTTTGCTCAAGCAGGGGAGCGAGTGCTCTAAAGAGTTTGGCTTCGGTATGCACATCAAGGGCGGAGGTTGATTCATCAAAAATGACGACACTCGGATTCGCGATTATCATTCTGGCGATGCTCAGCCTTTGTCTCTGCCCGCCTGAGAGTCTGATGCCGTGATGTCCTACTATGGTCTCAAGTCCACTAGGCATACTTTTGAGCATGTCTTGCAGCTGTGCGATTTCAAGGGCTTTGTAAATTTCATCATCACTGACATCTTCATGTCCCATTGTAATATTAAAACGCAGTGAAGCATTGAAAAGTATAGGCATCTGCAGGACTAAAAAGATTTTTTGACGCACGGAGTGTTTGTCGAGTTCTTCTGTTGGTATGTTATTGTACCGGAGTTCACCGGATGTTTTTTCATAAAAACCGGCAATTATCTGCGCAAGGGTTGTCTTGCCGCTGCCGCTTGCTCCGATAAGCGCTATTTTTGAGCCGTATACTACATCAAAAGTTATCCCTTTAAGAATGAGTTTGTCACTTGAGGCATAACTGAAACATAAATTTTTCACAGAAATATCAACACTGTTTGCTGTGAGTTTTTTCTCCCCGCTTGTTTCTGTTTTGAGCGTTAAAACTTTGTTTATACGCTCTAAAGCAGCTTTGGCGGAGGCGTAACTGTACTGCATGGAGAGAATGTCCTGTACCGGTGTCATAATAAACCAGATGTAGCCAAACATGGCAAACATCATACCGATACTCAGATCACTGTAGGCTACAAGCAGCAGTCCTGAAGCACGGATGAGTTCAAAAACACTTAAAAAGATTGTATAAGAGAGCTTTTCATAGGCGACACTTTTAAAGCCAAATTCATTGGAAGTATCCTGAATTTTTTTTGCCTGTTCTAGCGCTTTGGCAAAAAAATGCTGCTCTTTGTTACTTGCTTTGATTTGTCCAAAAAGTTCCAGAGTCTCGCCGATATTTTCCTGAAATTGTGCAATTGCCTGGTTTTCTTCTTTTTTGAGCTCTCCCACGCGTGCGGACATTTTCTTGCTGACAAACATGATAAGCGGCTGCACAAAAAGTATGAGTATGCCCAAAACAGGATTGATGATTATCATCACAATGCCAACGGCAATGAGGGTTAAAACCGATGCTACAAAGCGTGAGGCACTGCTCATTATAAAAGCATCAAGGGTGTTTACATCGGTAATAAGGTTTGCAGAAATAGCACCGCTTCCCAGTGTTTCATAGGCATTCATAGAGGTTTTTTGGAGATGTTTTAAGAGACGAAAACGGACCATAAAGGTAACATATTTTGAAATTTCGGTAAATATTTTTGTACTGACAACGCCTAAAAAATAGTATAAAAAACGCAAAAAGATAACGGCAAAAGCAACAAGCGCAATATAGTAAAAAGCAGAACCGCTGCCAAAAAGCCTGTCAATGGCAGGAACGATGTACTCCGGCTTGTGCAAAAGAACTTCATCAACCATGACAGGGAGCATCAGAGGAATCGGTACACTGACGATGATGGACAAAAGAGTAAAAATCTGCCCCTTTATCAGTGCAGATTTTTTATGCCAGGCAAGGCGAAAAATAGATTTTATGGTTATGGAATTGTTATTCATAATGCAATTATATCTCAAAAAGAAAGAGCCAAAAATTAACATATTTATTTTTCTATTTATTTCAGGTATAATATATTGTGAAAATAATAATAAGGGGAAGTTATGAAAAAACTATTGTTGAGTCTTGCCTTTACAGCGTTACATGTAATGGCAGCAAATGCAGAGAATTCTGCGGTAGAAAAAAAGAGTGATGTGGTGAAAAAACACATTCAGGAGCAGATGCAAAGAGAACAAAAATATGCCAAAGAACAAAAGTTTTATCAGGGCAAAGATTATAATCTCTCAGCAGTGGAAGTGGATCCAAGTGATTTGGATGCAATCCCTACCATTGAACCAGAAAATGATTTTGATATGACGGATGTCTACAGAGATGATATTTAAATAGTAAAATAAACGTTCATCCATGCACATGACAAACAACTTGTTAAGTTTCTAAACGTCATGTGTATCATCAATACCTGTTAAGCAACAGGTACTTACCCCTCAACACTTTTATATTTATATGTTTTTCTTATATAAATTATTCATTTTTTTCCCATTCATGGCACACAATGAATTATTTAAAATTTTTTATTACATTACAGTTCTTTTTAAGCATTAAAATATAATAATTACTAAAAGAAAATTATTTTCTTTTATAGGAAGAGGTTTTCAAGTTGCTCATAAAGAGTTGTATAAAACAATGTGAAAAAAGGGGGAAAAGATGAAGTTATGGAAAAAAATCTGTGTGTATGCTGGTTTTGCTGTTATTGCAGAAGCTGCACCGTTGGGACTGCCTGATGTGCCAGTTCCGGCAGATAATCCACAAACAGAGGCAAAAATAAAATTGGGGGATGTATTATTTCATGACCCAAGGTTTAGTGCTGATGGCAAAGTGAGCTGTGCTACTTGTCATGCAAGGGAAAAAGCTTTTACGGACCACTTGAGTGTTTCAAAAGGCTTTACAGACAAAGACGGTACAAGAGTGGGGACCAGGAATGCGCCTACGGTCATAAATTCTGCTTACTATACATCACAGTTTTGGGATGGAAGAGTAGCTAGTTTGGAAGAACAATCTAAGCTCCCACCGATTAATCCCGTAGAAGGGGGCTTGCATTCATGGAAGGATTTAGTCGATATGCTCAAAAAAGATGCATATTATAAACAAGAGTTCAAGAAAGTTTTTGGTGTGAAGCCCTCAGAGATTTCGATAGAGCATTTTTCCAAGGCAATAGCAAGTTTTGAGAGAACAGTTATATCTGGCAATTCAAAATTTGATCGTTACATGTATGGGGGTGATAAAAATGCTTTAAATGAACAGGAAAAAAGGGGGCTGAAAATTTATCTCGGTCAAGGCAGATGTGTTTCTTGCCATGTAATCAGCCAAACACAGGCACTCTTTACTGACAACCGTTTTTACAACATTGGTGTAGGATTTAAATCACTCCAGGGGAAAACAGCTGAAGTTGCTTCTGAATATATAAAAATTCTTGCACAACAAAAAGAGCAGGTAGGAAAGAACAAAAAGAACCTTGCAAGTGATGAACTTATTCTTGCTGAAAAAAAATTCTCTGAACTTGGACGCTTTGTTGTAACAAATGAAGTAGATGAGATAGGTGCCTTTAAAACACCTTCACTACGAAATATAGAGAAGACTTGGCCTTATATGCATGATGGAAGCTTGAGTACGCTTGAAGAAGTTGTTGCATTTTACAACTTTGGAGGTAAACTGAATCCAGATGCTCCGGATTCACCATTTTTAGATGGGGGAATTCGACCGCTTCATTTAAATGGAGAACAGATGGCAGATTTAGTTGCTTTTCTAAAAGCACTTACAAGTTCGGAATTTGAGAATGTAAAGGATGAAAAATGAAAAGAAGAGATTTTATTAAAAAGGCAAGCGTTGTAGCAGCGGGTACTATTTTACCTATGAGCATCATTGAAGTGGCTTTTGCTGATAATATAGATGGTAGCAAATCAGGTAAAAATTTTACTTTTGCTGTCATTTCTGATGCACATTTGCAACAAATTAAAGGGGCAAAATTTGTCAGAAACTGGGATATGGGACTAAAAAAAGCGATTGCAGAGTGTAATTTAATGAATCCAAAACCAGATTTTGTTTTGTTTGGTGGGGATTTAGGACAACTTGGCAAAGCAGCAGAGATTGATCACGGAGCGGAAATTCTTTCGGCTTTAAGAGCACCTGTGAAAATGATGCTGGGCGAGCATGATTACTATCTTGATTTAGGTGAACACTGGATGAATCGTTTTGGTGATCCATATTATAGTTTTGATCATAAAGGTGTTCATATTGTTGTTCTTAATTCTATATTAGTCGATGAAAAATGGACACATAAATGGAAAAATCCAATGGATAGAATGCAAACCATGGCAGGTTTGGATGATCCTAACGGTTCTGCATTTATGGTTGGAGAGAAACAAAGACAATGGCTGAAAGAGGATTTGAGTACAATTTCTAACGAGACGCCTATTATTGTTTTTTCTCACTCTCCTTTACAAAAGATATATAAGGGTTGGAATTTCTGGACTGATGATGCAGAACAGATTCAAGCGATTTTAAAACCTTTTAAAAAAGTAAATGTTATTTATGGTCATGTCCATCAGATTCAATATAATAAAATCGGCAATATAGCTTTTAATTCTGTAATGTCAACAGCATGGCCGTGGCCGTATCCGAAAACTTATACACAAGGTACAAGTTATATGCCAAAACTTACCATTGAGATGAATCGTGCCGATCCATTTTTTGAGCGTGATGCAACTGGCTGGGAGATGATTGATGTGCACTCTGGAAGAGTTGACTTACATTTTCAACTTCCAAATAATGAGAACAGAACGGTAGCATACAATGAAAAAACGCAAGAGCCTGAAGATATAAAATATCAACATCAGAAAATACCTTCACAGAGACATTATTAAGGAGTTAATTATGAAAAAAGTATTAAAATCAATTATACTGTTAAGTGCTGCTGTATTTATACAAAACGGACTCTATGCAGACCAGTTTACACAAAAGGATCTTGACTTCGGGAGTGCTGAGTATAAAAGTGTTGTCAAAGAGGGAAGAAAAGTATTTACAGATACAAAGCTGGGAACGAACACCGTTACATGTAATGAATGCCATCCAAATGCAACTAACACGCATCCGGAGACATATCCCAAGTTTCAAAAACAATTAGGCAAAGTAGCGACAATGGGCGAGATGATAAACTGGTGTATTGCAAACCCTCTTGAAGGGAAGAAAATGGCGCTGGATAATCCAAAAATGACAGCTCTTATCGCATATATTACGCATGAGAGAAAAGGTGTTAAATTGGCACCGGGAAAACATTAGTTATAAATAAGAAACAATACAATACAAGGAATAAACTGTGAAAAAAACTATACTGTCGATATCTGTTGCGATATCATGTGCATATGCTTCTGAGGGCTTGCTGTTACAAGAGGCAAAACAAAATTTTGGGCCATTGCCAAAAACATTTCCCTCTGAGACAAATACATTAACGCAGGCAAAAATAAAGCTTGGAAAGATGCTTTTTCATGAGAAAAGAGTTTCCATAGACGGAACAACGAGTTGTGCGAAATGCCACCCTTTTAGTTATTACGGAGCAGACAATCTTGAAAAATCACGTGGAAACTTTGGAAAACTGAATCCAAGAAATGCCCCAACGGTCCTTAATGCCGCAGGTCAGATTTCTCAGCATTGGCGCGGAGACAGAAAAGATGTTGAAGAACAGGCAAGAAAGGCATTGTTGGGCAAAGGCTCTTTTGGCGCACCTTCTAATGAATGGGTGGAAAAAAAGCTGCAAAGTATTGAACAATATACTGTTTTGTTTAAAAAAGCATTTCCAAATGATGCAAAGCCGATAAGTGTTGCCAATTATGCAAAGGCGATTGGGGCATGGGAGCGGATGCTTTCAACACCTTCACGGTTTGACGAATTTTTAGAGGGCAGATCAAATGCTTTGACACAAGAGGAAAAAGCAGGTCTCAAAACATTTATAAAAACAGGCTGTGCCTCTTGCCACTCAGGTGCATTGCTTGGCGGAACAATGAATCAAAAATTCGGTATGGTTGCGCCTTACTGGGAATATACAAAAAGCAAGAAGATTGATGAAGGACGCTACAATGTCACGAAAAAAGAAGGAGACAAATATGTCTTTAAAGTGCCACAACTCAGAAATATTGCCATGACTTCCCCTTACTTTCATGATGGCAGTGTCACATCATTGAAAGAAGCTGTCAAAATAATGGCAAAGGTACAGTTAGGGGTAGATTTATCACAAGAGGAAACGCAAAGTATTTATCTTTTTTTAGAGTCTCTAACCGGAAAATTATCGCAAGATATCGTAACAGTACCTCTTTTACCGGAGACAAACTAAAATATAGAAGCCATTATATATTGGCTTCTATGGCTCTTGCAATACGCAAGATGGTTTCATCTTTTCCGATGACAGACATAACGACATCAAGTCCCGGACCGCTCATTTTACCCAGCAGTGCGACACGCAGAGGATTGCCTATCTTGCCAAACCCGATTTCCATTTCATTGACAACTGTTTCCATCACATGATGATAATCACTTGGCAGGTGCAGCTCTTTTGCTGCATCAAGCTTGTTGGCAAATGTTTCAAGAATTTCAATCGCATTGCCTTTGAAGGCTTTTTTGACAGCTTTTTCATCATATGACTGAGGTGTTGTCACTATCTCATTGATAAGTGTTGACAGTTCTTTGAGGGTTTTTGCCCGCTCTTTAAGGGCATCGAGTAAAATCTCTTTTTTATCGTGTGAACTTAATACTACGCCAAAATCAGTGAGCAGTTCTGTGAGTTCCTCATTGGGTGTGTTTTTGATGTAGTGGGCGTTGAGCCAATCGAGTTTTTCCGTATTGTAAATAGAGGCTGATTTGTTGATGTCTTTTGGATCAAACAGCTCTTTCATTTCATCCATCGAAAAAATTTCCTGATCTCCGTGGCTCCAGCCAAGACGCACAAGAAAATTGAGCAGTGCCTGTGGCAGATACCCCATCTCTTTGTATGCCATAACATCTGTCGCACCGTCACGTTTTGAGAGCTTTTTGCCCTGGGCATTGTGAATCATAGGCACATGATAAAATTTCGGAACATCAAATCCGAGCGCTTCATAAACGACGATTTGTTTGGGGGTATTTGAGAGGTGGTCATCGCCTCGAATCACTTCATTGACACCCATTAAAGCATCGTCTATTGCCACGACAAAGTTATAGGTAGGAGAACCGTCAGCACGGGCAATGACAAAATCATCCAAAATATCTTCTGCTTGAAAAGAGATATCTCCTTTGACACCGTCATGCACGATTATTTCACCGCTTAGAGGTGCTTTTATGCGTATAACAGGCTCGACTCCCTCTGGTGGAGTTCCTGTAAAATCACGGTATCTTCCGTCATATTTTGTGCGCTCTTTATTTGCCATTTGTGTTTCCCTAAGTGCGTCTAACTCTTCTTTGCTCATGTAACATTTGTAGGCTTTGCCCTCATCAAGCAGCTGCTGTATGTATTTTTTGTATATATCTTCGCGTTTGCTCTGGTAAGTGATTTCTCCGTCAGCTTCAAGCCCGAGCCATTGGAATGCTTTTAAAATTGCTTCTGTTGCCTCTTGCGAATTTCTTGCTTTGTCGGTATCTTCAATGCGAAGAAGAAACTTTCCATTGTTTTTTCTTGCCCACAGATAAGAAAAAAGAGCCGTGCGTAAACCGCCGATATGCAGATAGCCTGTAGGAGATGGAGCAAAACGAGTAACAACCATGATTGTGCCTTATGTAAGAAGTTTCTTACAATTTTAGGCAATTGTTGGTTAAAGGTTGGTAAAATACTCTATTAAAATTAACAAAATGGATTTTTATGTTTAAATTACTCGTATTACTGATGCTTTCAAGCCTGGTAAATGCAGAAGTCTATGACGGTGTCGCAATTGTTGTAGAGGATAAAGCAATTACTCTGCTCGATATTGAAAAAGAGATGCAGCAGGCGCATATAGATGCAAAAAAAGCGTCCGACATCCTTATCCGTAAAAAACTTGAAGCGCTTGAAATTGCCAAAAGAGATATTTCGGTTTCGAGTACGGAAGTGTATGATGATATTAAAAAAATGGCCGAAGCAAACGGATTGACAATCAGCCAGTTGTATGATGCTGTGAGAGAGCAAAGCGGCTTGAGCTCTACAGAGTTCAAAGAAAAAATAAAACAGAAGATTTTAAGCCAAAAACTTTATGCAGCCATTGCAATGTCATCTCTCTCCGAACCGACTGATGAAGAGTTAAAAGAGTATTATGAACTGCATAAAAAAGAATTTAACCATCCTGAATCTTTTTCCGTCATCATAAACGAATCAAAAGACAAAAGCCGACTGCAGGAAAAAATAGACAATCCGATGTTCTATTCACCGGATGTTAAAACACAAGAACAGGTTCTTCCTTATAATAAAATTTCGCCACAGCTTGCGGCGATACTGGAAAAGACACCCCCAGACCATTTCACACCTGTTCTGCCTGACGGCAGAGGCGGTTTTATGTGTTGTTATGTAAAGTCGACAACAAAACCAACAAAAGTGGATTTTGAAAAACTCAAGCCACAGATTGTCAATGCGATTATGGCTGAAAAACGTGAGGCGGTCTTAAGTGACTATTTTGCACGTCTGCGTGACAATGCTGACATCAACATTATTAGACTCCCAAAATAAACCATGCTCAGCGATAAAAACTTTATAAATATAGCTTCAGAAATAGCTTTGGCATCCAAATGCGTCTCCAAACAGGTTGGGGCGGTTATCGTCAAAGACGGGCGTATTTTAAGTACGGGCTACAACGGAACGCCGGCAGGGTTTACCAACTGCTGTGACCACTGGGACGGCGAGTATACCGCAGAGCATCATGAGTGGAGTAAAACATATGAAATTCATGCGGAGATGAATGCAATTATCTGGGCGGCGAGAAAAGGCATCTCCATCGAAGGCGGGACGATTTATGTGACGCTTGAACCGTGTAGCGAATGCAGTAAAAATTTGATTGCGAGTGGTATCAAACGTATCGTCTATGCCAAAGAGTATGAACATACACACTCCAAAACCATCTCGAAGTTTTTGGAAGATAACGGAGTGAGTATAGAAAAACTAAGCCTCTAAAAACTCTTTTGCTTTTTCAGGCGGACGGGCAATAATCGCCTCTTTGTCGTCTTTTATGATGATAGGGCGTTCTATAAGTTTTGGATGTTCCACCATCGCTTCTATAAGTTTTTCCTCATCTGTCTCATTTTTTAAATCAAGCTCTTTGTAAATGGCCTCTTTGGTACGCATCATCTCTCTTGCACTTTGCAGTCCGAGCATTTTTATAATGTTTTTGAGTTGCGCGGCACTCGGACGTTCGTCAAGGTACTTGACAACATCAGCAGCAATACCGTTTTCTTCTAATATTTTAAGTGCCTCTCTTGATTTTGAACAGCGTGGATTGTGTAAAATAGTGTATTTACTCATTCTCTTTCCTTTTTTTTAGTAGAATTTTACACTATAATAGTTGCAATTGATTAATAAAGAGGATTTTACGATGAAATATAAAAACAAATCACTCAAACTTGCCGAGTTTGCAAGAGAGTTGTTGACAAAACATTCTCTTGAAGATGGTCTGCCTCTGATTGCAAAATATGTCAAAGATGTCATAGGTGCCGAGCGGTGTTCTATATTTATATATGATGCTGCCGCAAATGAGGTGTGGACAACCTTGGCGGACGGAGTAAAAAAAATAACACTTCGTGCAGACAAAGGATTGGTGGGGTATACGCTCAAGGCAAAGAAACCTGTTGTAGCAAATGATGCCTATGCCCATCCGGAGTTTTTGCCCGAAATTGATTCCGCGACAGGTTACATCACAAAAAATATTATAACAGCACCAATATTCAGCTCCAAAAGAGAGATTATCGGGGTGATGGAACTTTTAAACAAAGAAGAAGGGTTTGATGAAGAAGATGTCCGTTTTATGATATTTTTTGCACATTATGTCAGCGGATTTTTAGAACTGCTGCATACCTATTTAGATCAAGAAAAGAGAGTGGATTAATATGAAACAATTAAACAGAATTGCCGAATTCGGTAAAAAACTGATGACAACCAGTGCGATAGAGGATGCCATCGTCCTTATTGGTGATGAAGCAAAATCTCTTGTAGAGGCACAAAGATGTTCTATATTTATCGTGGACAGTGATGATGAAATACTCTGGACGACACACAGTGACGGAATGGGAAAAATCGTTGTCAGTGCGGACGCGGGGATAGTTGGTGCCACATATAAAAGCAAGGCACCGCAGATAGTGAACAAACCTTATGAAGATGAAAGATTTTTACAGCATATAGATAAAAAAAGTGGGTATCTGACCGAAAATATGTTAACGGTTCCTGTATTTGATTCGAAGAGAAATGTAATGGGAGTGATGCAACTGCTTAACAAAGAAACAGATTTTACTCCGCAGGATCTGGGAACACTTACTTTTTTTGCCAACTATGTGAGTGGAAGTCTGGAGCTTGCACTGATAACACAGATACAAGGCGGGAAATAAAGGCCTTGTATTTTTTCAATATTACATTGTAATATTGAGAACTTTGTGTGCTTTACTGATAAGTTCGTGATCAACAGCTCTGTCTGCAGGATCAATTGCTTTCATTGTTTTTGCAAGGGTGACTAAAAGTGCTCCAGCTATTTCAGGAAGTCTCTCTTCAAGTTCTGTTTCGAGGGCTAAAACCGGTGGATAAAATGTAAGCATTTGCGCAACATCTTTTGCATCTATTTCTGATTCAAGTTTTTTAAAGATTTCGACAGTCTCCTCAAACCCTTTTGTAATTGGCATATCTGCCACCCAGATAACATCACGACCATTGTATTTTGCATTTTTTTGAGCGATAGTGAGCATATCATATAATTTTTGTTCAACGATATCTGTTACCTCTTTTGCATGTCCTTTATGAATATCCAAAGATGCACTTTTTCTAAAAATCTCTTGTAATTTTGTAAATCCTACTACTGCCATTTCTGACTCCTTTTGTTTTTTTGTTTAACGTGAAGGAATTATGACAGCTTTTGATTTTTTTAAATGCGACTTATGTAGCAAATTATTCAGTTTTTAGTAAAATATGAGCCTCATAAGCCAAACGGATAACACCGACGGCATAGTTTGAAGAGTTGTTGTAGCGCATAATTTTTTGTACATATTTTCTCATATACTGGAGATTTTTTTTCTCTTTTGTAAAACATTTGTACACTTTTTTGCTTTTTTTGCTTCTTTCATAACAAAATGAGGCATTGTCGTATTTGTAGGCATAGGCGTACCACTCCTGTTCTACTTTTGGAATATCTGGCATTTTTTTCCACTCAATGAGGGTGTCAAATTTTGCCTTTACATGTAAGAACTTCGCAGCGGAGAGAATGGCATCTTCCATTTTTGTTAGATCTGCGACCTTGCCTTTGTAAGAGTCTGTATAGATGAAACTATTTGGCATAAACTGCGGTATGCCTATGGCACCGGCGTAAGAGCTAGGCAGATTACACTGTTCAGGTTTGACCCCCTTTTTATAGCAGTGCTCTATAATCGAGGCCATATTTGTTTTGCCCATTTGTAAGAGCCATTTATTTCGGTGGGTATCGGGCTTTGTGCGTGTCACTATAGTGTTAAAAACGATGAAGGCATCATGCGTCGGTTTTATTTTGCCTAGCTTTGTCTCTTTGAGTAAAATAGCGGCAATAACTTCACGATTGACATGATATTTTTTTTCAGCATAGTCGTAAACATCTTTGTATTTTTGAAGATTTTGTACCATCTTCGGAACATATTTTACCAGTACATTGTTTGCCTGTTTCTCTTTTTCTTTATGGTATTTTATTTTTGAAGGCTGTATGTATTTCCAGGTTATTTCATCATACTTTTGTGTTTTAAAATACGAAAGCAGAAATTCATTGGCATATTTGTAACTGACGCCGTGTTTGACGACTTTTTTGCAAATATCTTCATAATGTTTGTTTGTAAAATTGCAGTTGTCATATTTTGCAAAAAGTACACTGCCTAGGAGCAGTAAAAATATAAATTTAGTTTTCATTGATTTCTTGAAGCCTTTGTGGTGTGCCTATATCATGCCACATTTTGTTAAATAGTTCGCCACTGACAAGACTTTTGTCAATGTTTTTTCTCAAAAGCGGAGCAAGCGGGCTTTTTTGTAACGCTTCATTTTCAAAGAGTTTCGGATGGTAGTAGCCTATACCCGAAAAGGTGTACATTGTTTTGGCTTCATTTGTTACAAGTCCGTTTTTAAGCCCAAAATCTCCTTTCGGATTGTGCGCAGGATTGGGTACTAAAACAAGATGGGCAAGTGTATCGGTGAGTTTGAAATTCGGGTTGTAGTCATATTCACAAAATATATCGCCGTTTACAACCAAAAAAGGAGCATCTCCTAAAAGCGGCAGTGCTATTTTGATACCGCCGGCACTCTCAAGGGCGCCGCTTTTTTGTTCATCCGAGTAGAGAATACGTACACCCCATTTGGAGCCGTCTCCAAGATATGCCGGAATTTTAAAGCCCAAATGCCCAATATTGATTATAATCTCATCAAAACCCTTATGCGCCAGTTTTTCTATATGCCACTCTATGAGCGCTTTTCCCTTTACATGTAACAAGGGTTTTGGCACAGTGTCACTCAGCGGACGCATACGCTCTCCCCGTCCTGCTGCAAGTATCATAGCTTTCATAAAGACATCTCCTTTTTAAACAGTTTTATATTCTCCTCAGGCTTGTAAGCCACAAAGCCCGGACTGAAGTCCGGGTTCCGAAAAGCCGCCCAAATGCTTACGCTCTTTGGAACCCAGACTTCAGTCTGGGCTGAGTTGCCGCAGAAGTTTCCCAAACTCTTTTGTCTCATCATACCGCAAAGCCGTTTCAATCACATAACGCAGTGTCAGTGGAATATCTTTTAAATATCCCTCTTTGGCGTCACGCAAATACAAACGCGAAAAAATTCCCAACACTTTTATATGTCGCTGCAGTCCCATAAAATCGAACCACTTTAAAAATATTTCATCCTTTACATGTAAATCCTTTTTGCGGGCAAACAAAAGTGCCAATGCTTCTATGTCTTCACGCGAAAAAGCAATATAACAGTCTTTTAAAAGCGAAACCAAATCATAGGTGAGTGCCCCGTTCATGGCATCCTGATAATCAATAATACCGAGTTCGTTTTGCGATGTAAGCATAATATTTCGCGAGTGAAAATCACGATGCACAAAAATGTTTTGCGGCTGTGATAAGACGACTGTCGATATTGCCTCAAGGGCAGAAGCGATGCACTCTTTTTCTTCTTTGTTTACATGTAACGCAAGTTTTTTTTCCAGATACCACTCTTGCATCAGGTCCATCTCTCTATGGAGAAAGGCTTTGTCATACAGAGGCAGGTTAGTTGTATCGGCTTTTTGTATCTTTATAATTTCATCAATCGCTTTTGCATAGAATTTATTGAAGGTTTCTTTGTTTAAAACATCCAGCAGATTGGTAGAGCCGAAATCTTCCAAAATCAAATACCCGAGCGAGAGGTTTTGCGCAAGAATTTTAGGTGCTTTGACCTTTACATGTAAAAGTCTTGCAGTGATGTCTACAAAGGGCGTTAAAGAGTGCTTTTCCAAAGAGGCATCCATCAAAACAACAGAATGATTTTTGTGTGAAAGCCGATAATATTTTTTAAAACTTGCATCAGCGGAGGCAACTGCAATGGCATACTCTTTATAGGGAGTGGTTTGCAACCATGCTTTAATCTGCTGCATAAATAGCTCCTGCTATGGAATCTTTTTTTGCACCGGTAACTTTTTTGAGAAGAAGAGGTTCTTGATGGATGCGTTTTTTTGCAAACCAGGCAAATGCCATCGCTTCTAAAAAATCACTGTTTATACCGAGTGCGTCACTTGGCAACACTTTGGCATGGCACAGCACATTGAGTCTTTGCATCAAAAAGCTGTTTTTTGTTCCGCCGCCACAAACGATGAGCTGTGTTGCCTGTGTGGCATTGACGTCATTGGCTATGGAGTGTGCGGTGAGTTCGAGCAGGGTTCTTTGTACCTGTGTATCGCTGAGATGTTCAAAGCCTCGAAGATTTTTTTCAAGCCATGCGGCATTAAAATACTCTCTGCCGGTACTTTTTGGCGCTTTTTTGTCAAAATACTCATCAGCAAGCATCTGTGCAAGGAGGGCTTCATGCGGTTCGCCGCTTTTTGCAAAGGCTCCTTCTGTGTCATAGTTTTGTGACTCTGTTTTTTGCATCCACATATCCATCAAAACATTCCCACAACCGACATCCCAACCGCAAAAAGTATCAAAAAGCAAAGAGATGTTTGCCATGCCTCCGATGTTTAGCACCGCTGTGTTTTCCTGTGTATCGGCAAATAAAAACTGATGAAAAGCAGGCGCAAAAGGCGCGCCCTCTCCGCCGTTGGCTATATCTTTGCCTCTAAAATCCGCCACGGTTGTGATGCCTGTTTTGGCGGCAACGATGTTGGGATTTCCAAGCTGCATGGAAAAGGGGTAAAGCGAATCAGGGGCATGCCAAAGTGTCTGTCCGTGCAGGCCTATGGCGTGTATACTCTTTACATGTAAGGCATTTGTTGTAAGAAAATCATTGATACACTCTGCAAAAAGAAGCCCGAGTTTTGTGTGGCATTCACCGATGTGTCTGAGTGTGCCAAAACCGGCTGTAAGTTTGAGAATCTCTTCTTTTAATACGCCCGGGAAAGGGTACTCGGCAGAAGCAAAAAGCTTACAGTGGGTGTCGTCGATTTCACACAGTGCAATGTCGATACCGTCAAGACTCGTTCCGCTCATAACGCCGAGGTAGTACTCTTTCATCTTTTACAGCCCGTTTTCTTTGAGTATGGCAATGATTTTTTGATCACTTATATTTTCAAGTTCTGTTTTGGAATAGATACTCATAAGATATATATTGTTCTGTGTGTCAAGATAGTAGTAAATCACACGAAAACCACTACTTTTGCCTGTGGGTATTGAGGAGTTGGCAAGTCTGATTTTATAACAGCCGTGTCCGAGTTCTATGCCGGCTTGAGGATTTTTCTGGAGGATTTTTTGCAACTCCTGCAAATCAGCTGTTATCTTTTTATACTTTTTAAAAAGTTTTTTTACTTCCCGTGAAAAATTTTCAAGACTGATTATGTTACAGTTCATTGATTAATTCATCGAGGGTTTGTTGCTTGTTCTGTGTATTTGATGTCAAAACCTCTTTGAGTTCTTGTACAGAATCCTCAAATGCAGCATAATATTTTTTTGCTTTTTGCTCACGTACATAAGATGCTATAGCTTCAACAATAATGTCGGTTCGGTTTAATGAATACTCTTTGGTAAATTCATCTATTTCATCAAGCAAGTATTTAGGAAGGCGAAGCCCTACCTGTTGTTTTTGAAGTTCTGATAAACTATGCATGATAATTCCTTATATGGTTGTATAGCAATATTATATATTATTTATATAATTTAGTCAAACATCTTTTTGGCTTTAACCCGGGTTATGCAATAGAAAACAATAAGTAGGTTCTATGCTTGTGCTCAAGGGATGTTTAGAAAATTGTTGTGCCAACCTTTTTGGTTGGTCAATAATTTTATGAATGTGCCTTGGGTGCAATGATAGAGACTTTCTTGAGTTTTCTATTGCATAATCCGTGTTTAAGGTATATCAGGGTTTTTAGAGGTGCCCATAATTAAAAATGAGACCAGAGTCCCTGTCACCATCTGCCAGGCAAAACCTATATGCATTCCAAAGATGTAGGGCTGCAGTGCCAAAACACTCACAAAGCCTCCGACTAAGGCAAAAGGAACGGTTGTGGCACTTCCTCTTGTGGTAAAAATTGCACAAAAGAAGACCCCAAGAAGTCCGGTATAGGCAAAGGTCATCACACCCAGGGCAAAACTCACCAGTGAAAGCTCACTTTCTCTTTGCCAAAAATAACTTGCAACTGCCATCAAGAAGAGAATTAAGGCAAAAAGAAGTACGGCTGTTCGGGAGGCTTTTAAAAAGTGGATTTCTTTGGTGTGGGGATCTTTTTGCAATTTCCACGGTCGGTACAAATCTTCAACGGCGACAGAAGCCATGGCACCCAAAACAGAGTTTGTACTTGAAAGTGCTGCGGCAATGGCACCGACTGTTACAAGCCCTCTTAATCCCGAAGGCATTTCATTGAGGATGTAATACATAAAAATGGTAATGCTCTCGCCTTGAAAATTCTGACTTACCGCACTTGTCTGGTAATGCACAAAAAGGAGTGCTCCGATGCCAAGAAAAAGCATGACGATGGGAATACTCAAAACAATGGAGAGAATGAGCGACTGTGCAGCTTCGTTTTTGTTTTTACAGCTGAGTACGCGCTGGGTCATGTCCTGATCAAGTCCGAAAGCAGCTATGTTTAAAAGCAGCCAGCCACTAAAAAGTGCTACAATGCTGAACTTCCCATCAAGTGAATTATCTATTACATGTAACTTGTTATGTGTTTGTAAAATTGCTAAAATATCTACATTGTGCAAAGAGACATACAAATACCAAAAGACTAAAAGACCGGCACCGACATAGGTAAGGGCTTGAATAACATCACTGAAGATGATGGACTTAATGCCGCCGAAATAGGTGTATGCCAAGGCTCCAGTGAGTAGCAGAATGATAGCAACAAGCATATGTAAAAAGCTGATGTCCAAAAACAGTATCATGCTCACAGCCAGTGCACCGATGTAGAGTCTGGCTCCGCTTGCCATAATCCGTCCGAACAAAAACATCAATCCTGCCTGCTTTTTTGCACGTTCTCCGTAGCGTGTTTGTAAAAGTTCATAGACGGTGACGACCCTGTATTTGTAAAACTTCGGGACAAAAACAATGCTGATAAACACAACAGCTACAAGCGCAGAAAAGTAGAAGCCTATAAAGGTAAAATCATACACATAGGCAAACTCCGGAACACCCAAAAAAGTTGCAGCAGACTGAGAAGTGGCGACGATGGAGACGGCAACAGCGAACATTGGCATAGTATTTGAGCTGACAAAGTAGTCTCTTGAAGAGCGGATTTTAAACTGGGAAAAGAGGTATGAACTGATGGCAAGTATCAGAAAATAAGCGCCAAAAACAAACCAGTCAAGAGAAGAAAACCCGCTACTCATCGGCACCTCTGAGATGCAAATCCTGCACACCTGCTCTTACTTCTTGCATAAAAAGTTCTCCGGGGTCGGCTTTTTGAGTTCTATACCCGGCATCACGTTCCAACCAGAGGGGATTGTTTTGCATTTTTGTATATTCGTAATGTCCGATAAGGTAGCGAATGTCGGGATATTTTTGTTTGAGATACTTGATGAGAGAAATATTTGCACGTACCTGTGCAGGAGTCAAATCCTCTTTTTTGTTTGCTTCGCCTCCGACATTTTCTATGCCGATACTTGAGTAGTTGAGTCCGATGACGTGGCGTGCCATGACATTGTCCGGCATAAGCTGATACACAGTCCCCTCACGGTCAACCAAAAAATGCGCCGAAACATTCAAAGCCGAAGCCTTGGCGATCTCTTTTCTGTCAGAGAGGAGTTTTTGCGGCTTGAGTCTGGCAAAACTGTTATTGACATCCATCACAGCCGTCCAATGCAGGACAATGATTTTAGGTTGTATCTGTATGTTCTTTACATGTAAGCCGTAATGTTTTTGGATGTATGCTCGTGTCAATTCTTTGCGTTTTTTACCAAATATAATGGGCTTTTGAATGATGGCGCTCTTTACATGTAAGGTCTCTATGCGTGCATTGGATTCTATAATTTTGCTGAGCGGGATTTTTTTGCTTTTTACCTGTTTGAAGATGGTCTCAACTATTTCTTTGGTAGAATTATATGCAAGCTGATTGCCAAAGAGTAAAATATTTACCCCCGCATTGATTGCCAAAGTGACGGCATCTTTGAGTGAATAGTTTGCCGAGATTGCCTTCATCTGCATATCGTCACTGATGATAACACCTTGAAAATGGAGCTGTTTGCGTAAAAGTTCTGTGTTTATTTTGTAAGAAAGCGTGGCTGGATAGGTGTCATCTAAATTTGCATTAAAGACATGTGCGGTCATAATTGCATCTGCTTTATGGGCATTGATGAGGATTTTATAGGGCTCTAACTCTTTTTTATCCCAGGTATTTGTGATATCAACAAACCCTTTATGCGAATCGCCGAGTGATGAACCGTGCCCGGGAAAATGTTTTAAAACAGAGAGAACATTGTGGCGTGTCTGGGCGTCTATCATTGTTTGTGCATATTTTGCAACTTCTTTGGGATCACTTCCGTAAGAACGCTCCAAGCCTGCTATGACTTTGTTTTTTGGGTTGGTGCTTAAATCGACTACCGGAGCAAAATTTACATTGATACCGCTGTTTTGGAGCATCTGCGCCTGAGCGTTGTAAATTTGCTGTGCCTTTTGTAAAGGCATACACGAAACGGCAGCAGCAGAGGGGATTTCTAAAAATCCGTATTTTGCTTTGAGCCTGCTTACCTTGCCGCCTTCCTGATCGACGGCTATAAAAAGCGGTTTGTGTGCAAAATATTGTAAATGCCGGGTAAGTTTTTTCAGCTGATAGGGTGAGAGGATATTTTTAACTCTTTGTTTGTCTGTATAAAACCGGTCAAAAAGAATCACACCGCCCAAATCATACTTTTGTATATCTGAAACTATCTGTGACGTCGGTTCTACATAAGTTTCATCAAAGCCGACAATCAGCATGCGCCCTATCATTTTTTTGAGTTGCGCATCTGTAGGCACTGTGGCATGAAGCGTTAAGAAGAGGCTTAAAAGAAGTAAAAAGATTCGCATTATAAGTAATCCTGATTTAGATATGCCTTTGCAATACTCTATTTATATCATGAATAACATTAAACAAAAGTGATTTTGTATTTTCTTTTGTAATAGTATGGGGTGCAAAATGGTCACTGACAACTTTTAAAATATGAAATTTTTCAATGGCGGGATTGTGAACAACTGCCTCATAAAAACCAAAACTTTCCATATCAACGGGTGTATCGTGTTGTATTGCGGCGGCTTCGTCTTTACATGTAAGCGTATGTTTGTCAGCACTAAAAGTATAAAGGGAATTGTGATACATTACAGCGCCTATTTTTAAAAGGTCTCCGATTTTATGCTGCTGGGGTGCCGCACAGATGCCGACATTGAGATAAATGTCTTCTTTTGTAATGTCAAAATTGTCAATAAGTGTCTGCGTAGCAAGTCTGGCATTGTCAACTCCGATACCGCTGATAATGAGTCTGATGTCTGTGTTTGTAAAAAGCGTATAGTTTTGCAGTTTTGATTTTTTGAGTTTGTATTTGTCAACGAAGGCCTGAGCTTCGGGTTTGAGAGCGGTTACTATGTATATCATAGTAAGAATTATACCATTTTTAAGAAAAAGCTGTTATAATTTCATCGCTTCTCTTTAGACCTGTGCAATGGGTGTCTGAGGTAACGTGTCAGGGTAGGAATACAGCAGCACACTTCAAGCACTTATGTGCCGCAGCCATCTGGAGAGAGGCACCTTCTTTATAAACAAATATACACAATTTTCTTTTATTTCGCTTTTTTAGCTATAAAAATACTATTATCATTTATCATTTTTAATGTTTTTAATAATTTTTAACATTTACAAAATTATTTTGTTCTAACAAAATTAAAGAGTTTTTTATTTTTATAAGTATATACTATCGAGAAGGGAAAGCAATATTTTTATTTATTTAAAAATATTACACACTTAAATATAATTTATAAGGATACAAAGATGAATAAAAGAGTAAGAAAAATTTCACTTATTTCTGTTTCTGCTGCTATTGTTCTAAGCATGGCCGGATGTAGTAGTAGCGGTGGTGATAGCACAACAACAGAGCCTACACCAACATCAGTAACAACAGGTACGGCATCAGATGGATATATTAAAGGAGGGAAAGTCTGTTTTGATATGGACAAGAATGACGTGTGTGATATTGAAGAACCATTTGCTATTACAGATGCCAACGGCTCCTACTCTTTAACCATAACAACAGCACAAAAAGCAGAAGCATCGCCTAATGCGCCTTTACTCCTTGTAGGAGGTATCGATATTGATACTAAAGCGCTATTGACAGGAAGCTTAAAAGCACCTTTTGATGGGGATACTTCTTTGCACATAACACCATTAACGACCTTGGTTACTGCTATGGTAGAGAATAATGTATCAATTGATACGGCATATACAAAAGTTGCTGATGCACTTGGTATTCCTGCAAATAAAATAAAAGAAGACCCTGTAAAGCTTGCAAAAGAAGACAAAGATCCGACTGTTTTAGCAGCAGCAATGGCTACGCATCGCATTATTCAGACAATGGCAGCGGTTGATAATAATACTTCATCTGATGATATTTATAAAAATCTTGTAGATGCAATTGAAGAGGTGGCTGCAGCTGATACAAATACCACAAAGGGTATCGCAGCAATTGTTGAAGCTGCAGCAAAGAATGCAAATTCAACGCTTCCCGATCGCGTAAAAGAAGCAGCAAAAACTGCTACTGTTATTCAAAATCAGGTAGATTTAGCCATAACAACAGCTGTTGAAAATAACGATTCAATAGAAGACGCCGCACTTACACTGGATGCTGCCGTAGAAACAGTTCAAACACTTGTAGAAGATGCACTGGATAATAATGAAACAATTGATGATACTTTTATTGGTGAAGTTGAAGACAATGCAACAACTGTAGCTGCAGCTGCAGATCCTGTTCAGTTGGCAATTGCAAATGTTTTTAGTAGCTATGATATGAATACTGTAGCAAATGATAATAATGTAACCGGTACTATTGCAGGTTATTTTAGCAAATCTTCCGATGTGACAGCAGAGAGTATAATAGCTTTGAGCAGTGAGTTAAATGATCCGGTTTACATTGTTGGGAATACGCAGGAGTATGGACTTCTTCATTATTATAGAGCAAAGCTTGTACAAGATTATGTTGAGTCAAAAGGTTATTTGTTCACTGAAAAAGATTTACCAGGTAAGATTGCTGAGATAAAAAAGAGTGATGGAACATATGCTTTTAGTAAAGATATGAGTGTGACAGATTTTGCAACTATGATTTATGATTATGGCAATACGAATAATATTACCGAACTTATGACATTGGCATTGAAAATGAATCCACCGGCAGATTTGGCATCAGTGAGTGATGTACAAAAAGCAAAAGATCTGTTTACAAGTATAAGAACACAGGCTAACAGCGTAACTAACTCAAGTTTAACAGGGTATGCTGACAAGGAGAGTGAAAATATCAATACAGCACTCCAAAATATAGCTGTAAATATAGAATTGGCCACTAATTTTCTTGACGGACTGACAACTGGTATAATGACACTAATGGATAGAAATGAAACATCTACAGTACACCCACTTGGTACTGCCGGAATTCGTACTCTTTCTTTGATGCAGACATCATCAACAGATGATATTACATGGGCCTATGATATTAACCAGACAGTGGATAATACAGAAACACACTGGACAGGTACTGTTTCATTTCCAGATATTGACCCTGATACATTTGACCCAAGCAGTTTTGCAACACTTCGTGCTACGCTAAATGGAGATTTGCCACTTGATTATGCCCCGGTTACGACAACTGGTGTTGAAGATAAACAGAGTGTAAACTTAGATGCAACCATCACAAAAACTACTACTGGCGCTGATTTTGCGCTTAGTGGATCAATCTCTAGCAATGGGGATTCTTTGGCACTTACTGATGCAAGTGCAAGTGTGGCATATACTACAGATGCCATAACAGGGGAACCAAATCCTACATATATTAAACTCAATCATCTTTATGTTGATGGAACAGTCGGTAACTATACTCTTAACGGTAAGCTGGATGTGAATGCTTATGCGCAAAATACTATAATGGCAGCTGCCGGTGGCATTGAAACTAATATTGTAAATTCGTGGATTGGTATTAATGTTTATTGTAGTCAAGGAGATTTAATTATTCCTCAAACAAGTATTGGCTATGGATTTATTGCTCCAAATGGACAGGTATATAATCCACAATACGTAAATATCTATTCTAATAATAGCATTAACTTGAATTATGAGATTGAAGGTAATGTTACTGATAGCTATATTCAAGATATAAATAACTATAATTTTACTGTAAGCTGTTCAGACACTAATGCATCATTAATGGTCAATTCGTGGAATGATTCATGGACAGAAACTGAACCAAATAACAGTGGTTGGCTACCATCAGATATCGCTTTTGACGGAAAACTTTCCAATACTGCGGATAGTAGTTATTTTGAAGGTAAGATAACAGCAAAATGGTTAGACATATCAGATGCAAACTTGAGTAGAGGGACTTATACACCACAGTTGGATGTTACCATGAATGGTGCATTACAGATGCCTGAAACATCATTAATGCGCGTAACAGTAACATTTAATAATAGTTCAGAAAATACTCTCATTGGCGCAACATATGTTTATGATACACTATCAGTAACTACAAATACTTCACTTGACAACAACGAAAGCGGTACAATTAATATCACTGCGTCAACAGGTATAAAATCAACGATTAAACTTGTTAATGGAAATATCGATTATACAAATAGTACACTAACAAATACAGAGGGCAAAACTATTGGAAATTATGAAGATTTCTCAGGTGTTCCTCGTATTAAATACATAGATGGTACGTTTGAAACACTTCCGTAGATTTACAACAGCCATAGCACTTTGTATTGGCTTTTTGACACCGGCATATGCCGGTGTAATTCCTCTTTTTAATCCTTCTTCTATGATAAAGAAAAATAATTTTTCTTTGAAAACAGCGACATTTTTAGCTAATGATCCATTTTCATTAAAAACCTTGCTTCTAAGTGAATTAGAAGGAAATGCTCATCCTCGCTCTGGTAATAATACAGCTGTAGCAATAGAACGCCTTGATATCGGTTATACTCATCACAAATATGGCTATATCGGATATACATTTCGGGAAGAAATTTTTATGGATGCTTCTAAGGACACGGTTGATTTGATTTATCTTGCAACAAATAAAAAAGATTTGCCTATTGGGAAACAATTTAATCTTTCTTTACACATAAAAGCTTACAAAATGCAAGGTATCATCTATGCGAATCATCTGACACTGTATCAAAACAGTGAATGGAGTGTTGATGTAGGTATGGGGATAGAAGGATTATGTGCGACACAAATGCAAGATGGTTATATAAAAGGATATGCTCTTGCAACATCAAAAAAAGATTATTCATTTTCAGGTGTTTCTCATTACAGATATACATATAATTATTTATATGACTTAACTGTCAATCCCTCCACTGCTTATGGTTTCAGTACACATTTTTCATGTGTGGTAAAAAAGAAAAATATGACACTTGCTTTACTGGCAAATGATCTTTTTTCTGAATTAAACTGGAAAGAAAACCCTTATAGTGAGGTAAACTTACAATCAAGCAACAAAGTCTACGATGAAAATGGATACGCAAAATACAATCCTACAGTATGGGGAAAAGAGGGGTGTTCTACATATAAACAACAACTGGTAAAAAAGTACAGTGCAGAAATTTCATACATTTACAGGCATAAATTTTTTTACAGTGCAGGAAGCCAGTATATGAATAATTTTGCCCTGCCTTTTGTCACTGCGGGATATCGTTTGAACCAAAGCACGAGTATTGATGTCAGTTATGAGACAAGGTATAGAAGTTTTAGTATAACGAGTCGATACAGAGGCTTATTATTGGGCATACAAACTAATGATTTGTTTCAGCCATCAACACTGGGTTTGACTTTTGGTGTTAGGTTTTAGTATTGTAATAATTATAAAAAAGATATATTAACTCATTTTCTCACTTTTATCTTCCAAAGTTTTTTTATAGTATAATAATATATTATAGCAAAAGAGGCTTAGGTACATGAAAACATGTCTGTTTGTTTTTTTCTTTACGGTTTGGATATTATCTACAGAAACAGTGTATTGCAAAATACTTACGGATGAAGATTTAGAAAAAATGTTGACTGAAGATCAAAGTAGTTCGTATATACAAAATATGGCTTAATGAAAAATATGGGGGTCTAAATAATCATTTTTTCTTATAACTCACCAGATAATCATCAACCATTTTCAGCTTCAAACTTTTGCTAAATCCATTGTGTATTTTGAGTAACTTTTTCATTGGAGAAAATACTCCACCATCAATTGCATTTGTAGTGTTATGAATCTTGATATTTTTCTCATTTTTGTACGTAAAGAGATAAGGTAAATGTGTAACTAAACTTTTATAAGCTGAGACTAGTTTTTGATGAGTATATGCTTCTTGTAAAGTATCTGGATTTATTGTTTTTTCTGCTAAAAACTCTCTGTGCTTTTCATACCACTCATTTAGTTTTTTTGTAAAAATAGTTTGAGTTGTTGATGCCAGGTTATACATAATTTTCTGTAGATCTTTACCAGCTTCTAACCTTGGATGCATCGTTATATATCTCTGTATAACTTTCTTTTGATGAAAGTGGCACATTTGTACAGGATAATCCTTGAAAGCCTTATACAAGCCTCTCTTCCCATCAATAATGATGGCTTTAATCTCATATTCTAAGTCTAAAAGTCTTTGAAGTAGTTGTTTGTAATCTTTTACTAACTCACTTTGAACATGTTTCCATATAAGAACTTCACCAGATAAAATATCTTTGAAAACTAGTGTGCCTAACTTGTCCCTTTTCTTGCCATAAAAAGTAGCATAGCAGACAATGACTACTTGCCTTGGATTGTGCACTTTTTCTATTGGTTCATACTCGAATATTTGTTTTCTAACCCATGGGATACTACGATTATAATCTTCGGCTAAATGGAGAAGAATCTGTCTTCTATAAATATACTTTTTAAAAATGATTTCTTGTAGGTTTTTTGGTCTTCTTTTAGATTGAAATTTCTTATTGCAATCATTACATTTATATCTCTGAATCCCTCGTCTTATGCCTATCTTTTTAGTATTGTTTTTTTGACAACTTGGACATATTTTTGCAGTTTTTTACAGCCATTTATAAATAAACCTTTGTTTACTACCAATATAGCATACTTTCAAGCACTTTTTAGACCCCCATATTTTTCATTAAGTCCTACTTGGGCATCAACGCTATTTTGAGGTTCTGTTACTGCTTTGTCACTGTTCCCACTACCGCAGCCCGTGAGTGTAAATGAATTTTGTAAGACAACAGCTGCTGCAACACTCAAGTGTAAGAATTTTCTGCGTTGCATTGGATTCTCCTTTTAGAGCTATAATAAAATATTATAGCATAGTTAAAGAAGAAATACAATATTTACTTATTAATCTTCTCTATATTTAGAAATCCCGCAGGGCTGATTTGGTGTCGGGGGATGCTCTTTGAGGTAGATTAAATCTTCGAGTGTCTGGTCTAAAACTCTTTTTTGCTGTAAAATCGGCAGCATCAGATTGTCTTTTTCATTGAGAGGAATACTCCAGTCAAGTAAGATTTTTTGGACTGCATCGTCAAGTTCTTTGAGGGCATTTTGTATGTGTTTTATGGAATTATCTATCATCATGGCAGAAGTATAGCAAAATTTTAGAAAAGTTTTGGTATAATTGCACTTCCAAAATTTTACGAAAAGGATTATCGATGCCAAAAATGAAATCGGTAAAAGGCGCTGTAAAGCGTTTTAAAGTGAAGAAAAACGGTCAGATTAAACGCGGAACAGCGTTTAGAAGCCACATTCTTACAAAACAGGATGCAAAAACACGTCGTAAGCAACATGCTCCAAAAGTAGTTGCCAAGTCAGATGCAAAAAACATTAAGGAAATGATCGTTAGCTAAGCTAAGAGTATCATTAATCTCCAATTTTAGGTAATTGGGCAAGTCCACCACAAAGAGTGGCACCTTGACTATATGAAAAGTAGCTAGGTAAAGAAATAAAAGGAAAAATATGCCAAGAGTTAAAACAGGTGTTGTTCGCAGAAGAAGACACAAAAAAATATTAAAATTAGCGAAAGGTTTTTACAGCGGTCGTCGTAAACACTTTAGAAAAGCTAAAGAGCAGATAGAACGCTCATTAATGTATGCGTTCCGTGACAGAAAGCAGAAAAAACGTGAATTCCGTAAACTATGGATTATCCGTATCAATGCTGCATGTCGTTTAAACGGTATGAACTACTCAACTTTTATGAACGGACTTCATAAATCCGGTATCGAACTTGATCGTAAAATTCTTGCTGATATGGCTATGAACGATGCAGCGGCATTTAGTGCAGTTGTTGACGCTTCTAAAGCTGCATTGGCAAAATAATCTTCTATTTCAAAAGCCTTTCGGGCTTTTGTTGTTACCTATAACTTCTCTCCATCACATTTCAATTTTTAAGTCAGTATAATAAAATACTATATTTTTAAACACTAAGTATTTTTAATAGTGATTGTTATTATCAAATACTGTTTAATTTTATTGTAAACTAAATTTTTTTTTGATATAATTTTTAACTGTAAAACAAAAGGATAAATTTATGACAATCAAAACGAAGTTGGTATCTGTTGTTATAGCGGTTATTATTGTATTGGCATCAGCTATTACCTATATATCTATTACGAAGTCAAAAGAGGCTATAGATAAAAGTGAATTTGACAAGCTTAGCAGTGTAGAAGTGTCTAAGCATGGGGAAATTGCAAATTATTTTGATTATCTTGGCGGTCTTCTTACTTCTTTGGCAGGACAAGAAGGAACAAAAGAAGCTTTTGTCTCTTTAGACAATAGTTTTTATAAGCTTGAAAATGAACTGCATCTGGATATAGAAAAAGTAAAATCTGCATTAAAGAAAAATTATAAAAATGAGTATTTGAATGCAGTAAATTATAATGTACCAAATTCAGCAAAACCTAAACCGTTAGAAGAGTATTTACCGCATAAAGATGATGCATTGGTTGCACAATATATTTTTATTGTAAAAAATCCTGCAAAATTGGGTGAAAAAAATAAAATGGTTTTTAATCCAAAATATGACAGCAGTTATATGCGCGCCCATAAAAAATATCATACTTCTTTTGATAAGTTTTTAAACTCTTTTAGCCTGTATGATATCTTTATGGTCAACATGAGAGGAGATGTTGTTTATACAGATTTTAAAGAAAAAGATTTTGCAACAAATCTTAAAGAGGGTGTTTATGCCGATACAGGACTTGCCAGAGCGTACAAAAAAGCCTTAGGGATGAAAGAAGGTGAAATCGCATTTGATGATTTTGCTCCTTATGAGCCAAGTTACAATTCACCGGCATCTTTCATAGCAACACCAATTTTTATAAACGGTATCAAAAAAGGTGTTCTGATTTTTCAAATGCCTGTAGATGTTATAAATTCTATTATGCGGTTTAATGATGATTTTGAAAAAGCAGGATTAGGAAAAAGTGGGGAGTGTTATCTCGTTGGCAGTGATTACTATATGCGAAGTAATTCCAGGTTTCAAAAAGAGATAAAAGATAAAGTAGTACAGGAATTAGGGACTACAATAGGAGTATGGAAAGTAAAAACACCTTCAACTGAGGCAGTAATAACTGGAGAACGCAAACGCGGACAAGGGGTTATAAAAGATTACAGAGGTATTTCGGTTCTTAGTGTTTACGAAGAATTAAGTATTTTTAATGGGCAGGGAAAATGGGTAGTTGTGGCTGAGATTGATGAAGCAGAAGCCTTTGCTCCTGCCTACAAGTTAAGAAATTATCTTTTAATTATATCTTTAATTATCATTATTATTTCTGTTGGAATATTACTGTTTATGATTTATAAAATTATTATTAATCCTTTAAATAAAATTGTGCAATATATTCAGCATATATCCAATGGTAAAAATATTGATTTGACAAAAGAGTTGAAAATGCAAGGGAATGATGAGGTTTCGATTATCGCACAAAACCTTTCTCGTGTAATGTCACAGTTAAGAGATTTACTTTCTGAGGTTAAAGTAACATCCGAAGAAAATGCTTCAATTTCACAAGAACTTTCACAAAGGGCCATAAGTGTGGGCAAAAATGTTGAAAGTTCAGTGGCAATAGTAAAAGAAACAACATCAAATGCAAAAGAGATACAAAATGAAATAGCTACGGCAATCACAGAGGCCCAAGAATCAAAAAATGATATTATAAATGCAAATGAAAATTTAGAAACGGCGAAAAACAATATTATTTCTTTAGCATCAAAAATTCAAACAACAGCAGAATCTGAGTCAGATTTAGCACAAAATATGGAGACTCTTTCTCATGACGCGAGTGAAGTGAAAAATGTATTAACAATTATTTCTGATATAGCAGATCAGACAAATCTGCTTGCTTTAAATGCTGCTATAGAAGCAGCGCGAGCGGGTGAACATGGACGTGGATTTGCTGTTGTAGCTGATGAAGTTAGAAAACTGGCAGAGAGAACTCAAAAAACACTCTCTGAAATTAATGCGACAATAAATGTTGTTGTCCAGTCTATAGTTGATGCTTCAAATAAGATGATTTCGAACTCTGATGAAATTCAGGAGTTGGTAACAATTGCTCAAGATGTGGAAGAAAGAATTAATTCTACTGTGACAACTGTGAATAAAGCGGTGGATGCAAGTGATAGAACTGTTAAAGATTTTGAAGATACAGGTAGAAATGTAGGTGAAATTGTAGGAAAAGTCGAAGAAATCAATGAAATATCATCAACAAATGCACACAGTGTGGAAGAAATAGCTGCTGCGGCAGAACATCTCAATGTAATGACAGATGAACTTCATATGAAATTAACAACTTTTAAAATTTAATAGAAAATTTTGAGACCGTTTAGAAATTTATATTAATTTGCTTATCAGATGCGGTTGCATTTTCTACAGCTTCAAAAACTGCACTGGCAAAATAATCTCTCTGGCCCTTTTTTGGGGCTTACCTTTTTTATAACTTTTTAATTACGAAATTTCTCAATAATCTCTTTACATGTAATCGGCTTAGAAAAAAGATAGCCTTGTCCGAGATCGCAGTTGGCTTGAGCAAGAAAAGTTTCCTGTTCTTGTGTTTCTATGCCTTCGGCAACTATCATATACCCGAGTGTTTTTGACAGCGCTATAATGGCTTCAATAATGACATTGTCCGAACTGCCGTTGGCTATGTCATCGACAAAAGATTTGTCTATTTTAATGGTATCGGTAGGGAGTTGTTTGAGGTAGGACATAGAAGAATATCCTGTACCGAAATCATCAATAGAAATTTTAAAGCCATGGTCTCTGAAGTTTTGTAAAATATTCATATTGGAAACAGTATGTTCCATGATAAAACGTTCGGTAATTTCAATTTCTATTTCTGAGGGTTTCACATCATATTTGTTTGCAATCTTTAAAAAATTATCTAAAAGATTTCTCTCTTTAAACTGCAGGCTCGAAACATTAACGGCGATATATTCTATGGCAATGCCTGCTTTTTGCATCTGTTTGAATGCCTTGCAGGATTCTTCAAAGACGAAGTATCCAAGTGGGATAATCGTACCGTTTTCTTCGGCGACAGGAATAAACTTGTCAGGGCTAACATTGCCCAGTTTTGGATTTTTCCATCGAACAAGGGCTTCAGCAGAGTGGATGGTTTTTGTTTTTAGCTTGTATTGCGGTTGAAAAACCATAAAGAGTTCATTATTTTGCAAAGCGTTTCGCAGTGCCATGTCAATGTCGAGTCTGTGCTGTATGTTGCGTGAAAGTTCTTGTGTGTAGTAGCGAAAGTTGTTTTTTCCTGACTCTTTGGCAAGATACATCGCACTGTCGGCATGTTTTATGAGTGTCTGGGAATCTTCTCCGTTTTGCGGATAAACGGCTATACCGATACTTGCCGTAGTGATAAGCGAGTGCTCATTTACATGTATGGGTTCTTCAAGATTTTTTATAATGTTCGCAGCAACTATTGCCGCATCACTTGCCAATGTCAGGTTTTCCAAAATTATAACAAACTCATCACCACCCCAACGGGAAATAAAGTCACTTTCTCTCAGTGTCGTTTTCAGTCTTGAAGCAACAGTTTTCAGGACTTCATCTCCTATGTCATGCCCGAGTGTATCATTGATGATTTTAAAGCGGTCCAGGTCTATAAACAATACAGCTAAAATATCTTTGTTCCTTTTGCTTATTATGAGGGCATGTTGCAAATACTCTTCAAAGTTTACACGATTGGAAAGCCCCGTAAGCGCATCATGGTAAGCAAGAAAATCCGCTTTTGCCTGTGAAGTTTCTATTTCTCTGAGGTCGGTCTGTACTGCGGTATAGTTGAGCACATCGCCTCTGGAGTTTGTGATTTTTTTAATTGTTGACCAAAGGGGAATGAGCTCTCCGTTTTTGGTTTTATTGACAAATTTTCCTTTCCAAATACCGTGTTCTATCAGTTGGTTCCAGAGATCTTTGTAAAAACTTGCATCCTGTACTCCCGAATGGAGAAACTTGAGACTTTTGCCTTTTACTTCAGCTAAAGAGTAGCCGTATATATTTGTAAAAGCACGGTTGACAGAGATGATTTTTCCCTCTGCATCTGTTATGATGATGGACTCTTCTGTGTTTTCAAAAACACTGGCAGCCTGGGCGAGCTGTTTGTTTTTTTCTATATATTCTGTGATATCAAGCTTAAGCGCAATATAGTTCACCAGTTTTCCCTGAAGAAAAATCGGAACGATAGAAGCCTTTTCATATAACAGTGAGCCGTCTTTTCGTTTGTTGATAAACTGGCCCTCCCATTTTTCTCCTTTGGCAAGTTTGGCATTGAGCTCTTCATAAAGAGCCGGGTCCTGAATATCTGATTTTAATATTCTTGGATTTTGTCCCAGTACTTCCTCTGCTTTGTATTTTGTTGTTTTTTCAAATGTTTCGTTGACATAGACGATATTTCTTTGTGCATCCGTGATGACTACAATGTTGTCACTGTGTTCTATGGCATATTTAAATGCCAAAAGTTCTTTTTTTGTTTTGTTTGATTTGAGATGTGAAAAAATAAGTACAAATAAAATAGAAACAGTGACAAGGAAAAATACTATCATCAGCCATGTCTGGTGCTGCAAGTCTCTTTCATAGTCAAGTGTTATATGACGCTTGAGTGCTTCGAGTTGCCTGTAAAGCGGATTTGTCTGTACTTCCTGTGAAACCTCTTTGAGTGATTGGAGTGTTTGGAGCATTACTTTTGCGTGCATATAAAAAGTATAAAGATATTGACTCTTTTCATTGTTGGCAATTATTTTAAGTTCATGAAGTTTTTGTTGTATGGTTTTTTTATCTATATATTCACTTGAAGCATATCGCAAGATATAAAAAAGAGCCTCATTTGTAAGGTTTTTTGCCCGGAGTGATATATCTGCTGCATTGGAAATTGTCGTATGCAGATCAAAAAGAAAGTGTGAGCTGTTTATAAGAGCAGAGTTTTGTGCTTTGAAGTATTCCAAATCATCAGCTTTTTTTTGAAAGTTTTTTGCAATTTTTTCTAAAAGATGTGCAGTGTTTTTATTGTATTTTTGCATATCCTGACGCAGGCTTTTTAAAATTTCCTCAAATTGTTTTTTCTGTTGGTCAATTGCATCATAATTTGTAAATTTATTTGCAGTGAATGTAAAGTCATTCAGTTCTCTGTCTATAAGTTGCAGTTGGGTTATTTTATTGTTTTGGAGGGAAAAATGACTCATGTTTTCTTTGATTTTATAGCCGTTTACAAACATTATAAAAACAAAAAGGATGAAAACAAAGAGTATGAATGTAGTTTTATCGGTATGCTTTAATTTTTCTGTCATTGGGGCTCAATATTTTTAGGAAGTTCACCGTTGAGAGATTGTAAAAAAGCAGTTATTTTTGAAATCTCTTCTTTTGTAATATGACGACCGAGTTGATACTGAGACATAATTTCTACCGCTTTTTTCAAATCATAGGTACGCCCGTCATGAAAATAGGGTGCCGTTCTTGCAATATTGCGAAGCGAGGGGACTTTAAAAAAGTATTTGTCCCGCTCTTTATGGGTAATATTGTATCTTCCCAGCCACTCTGAATTAGATTCATTGAAAATACCAAATTTGTTATAAAGATTGCCGCCAATGTTCTCTCCGTGGTGGCAGCTTACACATCCTTTTGACTTAAAAAGTTCATATCCCTCTTTTTCATTTTGTGTGAGGGCATTTTTATCGCCTCTGAGATATTTGTCAAATCGGGAATTTGGGGTAATGAGTGTTTTTTCATATTCCGCGATGGCATCGGTAATAGTATTTTTGGTAATACCCTCATCATAAATAGCATCAAAAAGTTTTTTATATTTGCTTTTTTTGAGTTTGGGAATGATTTCTTCAAATGTAGCCCCCATTTCTACAGGGTTTTGTATAGGTCCTGCAGCTTGGTCTTGCAAATCTTTTGCCCGACCGTCCCAAAACTGCCGAAAATTAAAAACAGCATTATAAACAGTAGGTGCATTCACTGAGCCTTCTTGTCCTCTGATACCAAAAGAGAATTTGAGCCCGTCATCTCCGCCACTGTGTAAGTCATGACATGTAGCACAGTTGACAGTCCCGTCATGTGAAAGAATAGGGTCAAAAAAGAGTGCCTGCCCGAGTTTCGCCTTTGCCTGATTGACTTGTACACTTTGTGGTAATGGCGTGACAGGCTCATTTGCCGTTATCAAAGTAGCATAAAAAGTGAAGAGGAGAATTATTATTTTGTACATACTGTAATTTTATCACAAATAACCTAAAATAATTTTACTTCAGCATACGTTTTTTCGTTTTACTTGTTGCAACAGCTTCAAAAGGATTTTGTGGCCAATAATGCCTTTTGTATTTCCCCCGTAACTCTTTTGCAACCTCGGCATAAGAGTTCTCCCAAAAGCTTTTTAAATCATAAGTGATTTGTATGGGTTGCATAGCCGGTGTAAGGAGATGCATCTGCAAAGGGAGTGTACCGTTTAATACTTTTGGTGTTTCATGGAGTCCGAACACCTCTTGTATCTTTACATGTAAAGAGGGTTTGTGCACGTCGGTGTAATCAATCTGAATATTTGAGCCGCTCGGTACTGTAATGCTTTGGGGTGCCTGGGTGTCCAAAAGCTGCTGCTGCTCCCATGTCAAGAGTGCGCGTAAGAGCGTATAAATATCTAAGCTTTCCAACTCTTTTATGCTTGTAATGTTGTCAAGATGCGGCTCCAGCCAAAGGTCAAGTTTTTCAAGCAGTGCTGCATCACTAAAGTCTGCAAACTCTTGATGCCGGTGCAAAAAATTGACTCGTTCTTTGAATCTTAGAGCTTTTTTGCTCCATGTCAAAAGTTCCAGCCCCTCTTTTTTTATTAACGCTGTAAGCAGTTTTTGAAAATCTTGCCCTTTTGCCACTTGCACGGGTTTTGCAAAAAGGAGGAGTTTTAAAAAGTAAGTCTCTTCTTTTATCTCAAATTTTTTACTCTCTTTGTTGTAGTTTATTGTCTGTTTGATGTGCATAAAGGAAGAGAAGTACTGCTCAATCTGTGCCATTGTTATACTCAATGCCAGATTTATAAGCGAGTCTTTGGCATGAGCATGTAGATTTGCCACAACCAGATACTCTTCATTGCGCAAAGTCTCTTCTTCATGAAGCAGGGCACCTTTTGCGTTGCTGAGTATGTATTTGTTACTGTTGGGGTCTCGTCGTCTGGCGAGTCTGTCAGGGTAGGCAAAAAGGAGCAGCACTCCGAGTATATCTTTGTCAAGTGAACTGTTTTTCTTTGGCACCTGTTTGATATTTTTGAGTTTTTTATAAAAAAGCGCTGCTTCTCGGAGTACCTCTTTGGCTCTGTATGTATGGATATAGCTACTGTTGAAGTCTTGCTCAAAAAGATGTATATATCGCGGCAGTATGTCACTCTCTTTTGATGCATTTTTAAAAATATCTTTTTCTCCCAAAAGCGAGGCCAGCAGACAGGCTTCATAGGCAAAACCCAACTCATTGGCTTTTAAAATCATATAGGCAAGTCTTGGATGCAGTCCCAGACTCAGAGCATCTTTGCCAAAAGAGGTGATTTTGAAAGAGGCATCAAGCATGGCAAGCTCTTGTAAAATTTTTTTTGTTTTTTGAATAGTGTCGGGATGGGGAATGTCCAAAAATTTCAGTTCGCAGAAGTCATCAACACCCCATAAAGCCAAATCCAGCATCAGTGAGCTTAAATCCGTTCGGAGTATTTCGGGTTTTGTGGACGGTTGCAGTATTTTTGATGCATGCCACAGCCTGTAGCAGACTCCGTTTGAGAGCCTTCCGGCTCTGCCTGCTCTTTGTACGGCGGCATCTTTTGAGATAAAGGACATTTCCAAATGATTCATCGTATTGGCATGGTTGTAGCGTGAGAGCTTTTCCAGCCCCGAGTCTATCACGACTGTCACACCCTCTATGGTCAGAGATGTCTGTGCAATGTTTGTGCTGAGTATGATTTTTCGTTTTGAGGAGGGAGAGAGTGCTCTGTCCTGTTCTTTTTTTGAGAGTGAAGAGTAGAGCGGTAAAACGAGGAGATCTTTATGTGTAATGGCACCCAGAAGTGCGTTTTGCAAATTTTTTATCTCTTTGACTCCTGGCAAAAAGAGTAAAATATCTCCTGTATGCTTCTTGAGTGCCTGCAGTGTCGTTTTGAGCAGCAAAGCGTTTAAAGAGCGTGCATCAGGCTGTTTTGTTTTGATGTCAAGATATATATTTTGCACATCAAACATCTTGCCTTTTGAAGTTATCACGGGAACATCACCGAGCAGGGAGGAGATTTCGTTTGCATTGAGTGTGGCGGACATAATGAGGATTTTCAAGTCATCACGTAAGAATTCCTGTACCTGCAAAGAGAGTGCAAGGGACAAATCAGTGTGAATACTGCGTTCGTGAAACTCATCAAAAATAATCATAGCCACATCATCCAAGGTTTGGTTACTCTGGAGTTTACGGACCAAAATGGCCTCAGTCACCACTAATATTTTGGTCTTTTTTGAGTAAACACTGTCCATTTTTATCTGGTAGCCCACGCGCTCTCCCAGTGGTTCCCCCAGAAGCTTTGCCATTTGCGCAGCAACCATACGGGCAGCCACACGCCGTGGCTCGAGCATAATGATTATTCTATTACCTAGCCAAGCTTCATCAAGCAAAGAAACAGGCACAACAGTACTCTTTCCGGCACCCGGAGGCGCTTGTAAAATAAGGGTATTGTTCGTTTGCAGAGAGCTTTTTACATCTTCTAAGACGTCATGGATAGGGAGATTTTTCAGCGTAAAAATTTTGCAACTCTCGGATTGCGTTTGACTGCTTCTTCTTTTGCTTTTGGTGACGCATTAATGATGTTTTTGATAACAAAGGGATTGATTTTGACTGCTTCAAGTTGCACTCTTTCTGAAGGGTAGGTGATAAATTGAATAATTTGCGGATTATGTCTCACTGCGACTATTTGTGCTTCTTCATCAAATGATTCAATCAGTTTTGTTAATGCTATGTTAAAGCTGCCGTCTTTCATAATCTTGTTTACTGCAAGAATCTGAATCTCTTTTGTTGGATTTTCAATCTCTTCAATAGCTCTTGGAGAGGTTTCTAATGCTGCTTTTTGTACCTTATACGAAGGAGCTTTTATAAATTGTATTTTCCACCAGTACTGCGAGACTGCTTTGATTTGTTCTTCTTCACTTAAAGAAGAGTAATACTTTGTTCTTTCTTTTATCTGTTGTGCATAAGAAAGGTTTTTTGGCTGGGTACATCCGCTAAAAAGTACAACTAAAGTAATTATACTGAGAGTAAAATTTTTTATTAAAGATGCCATAAGTAGTTTTCCTCTTCCTGCCAACCGTCAATTTCATCAATAATCTGTTCACTGGGTGCATCTATAATATAGGTAACCGGTGAAAAAGGTCTGATAAGTTTTTTTGGAATATTTTTATCTGTATCGCGATTTATTATAAGCTTTATATACTTTTTGTTGATATAGTCTCGGATATCTTTTTTTATTAAAATTGTGTCCACTAAACGATGACAAAAAGGACATCCGTCACTTACAAGAATTACAAGAAGGTCTTTATTCTCCTTTTTGGCAATGTTAACAGCTTTGTTGTAATCTCTTTCATATCCCATATACTCTGCAAAAAGATTATAATCATCCCAATAGTTGGCATACAGAGAAATTGACAGTAATGGCAATAATAATAGTTTCTTATAAAAATTCATATTTTTATTTTAGCATAAAATGATAAATAAGGAATTTGATGGAGAAAAAGAATATATGATGGTGGAGCATAGCGGGATCGAACCGCTGACCTCTTCGCTGCCAGCGAAGCGCTCTCCCAGCTGAGCTAATGCCCCATACATATTGGTAAGTATTGTAAAAGTTTTTTTGATTTTATAAATGGTGGACCCTCAGGGATTCGAACCCTGGGAGGTGTTACCCTCGCCGGTTTTCAAGACCGGTGCATTCGACCAACTCTGCCAAAGATCCACATTTGTAGTTAAAAAAATTGATTTAAAAACTGGAGGTGCCACCCAGATTTGAACTGGGGATAGCAGCTTTGCAGGCTGCGGCCTTACCACTTGGCGATGGCACCAGTTTCAGTTAATTATCAGTGGTGCCCGGGGCCGGACTTGAACCGGCACAGTATTGCTACCGGGGGATTTTAAGTCCCCTGCGTCTACCGATTTCGCCACCCGGGCATCATCGTGAGTGTATCACAGTTTAACAATCTTAAATTAAATGGAGCGGGAAACGAGGTTCGAACTCGCGACCCCAACCTTGGCAAGGTTGTGCTCTACCACTGAGCTATTCCCGCAGTTTCAGTTTACAATTTGTAAGTGAGCCGGAATTATAGCTTGTTTTTTTTACTTTGTAAAGAGTTTTTAGTAAAAAATAGTAAAAAAGTGCTATAATCGCATTCATATTTTAAGATGTAAACTACTATACAGGGATTTTTTATGAGAAGTGATATAATCAAAAAGGGCTTTGATAAAGCGCCTCACCGTTCATTGTTGCGTGCTACCGGTCTAAAAGACGAAGACTTTGACAAACCGTTTATCGGGATTGCAAACTCTTACATTGACATTATTCCAGGACACTTTTTCTTGCATGAATATGGCGAAATTGTAAAAGAAGCCATCCGTGAAGCAGGCGGTGTGCCGTTTGTGTTTAACACGATCGGTGTTGACGACGGTATTGCCATGGGGCATGACGGTATGCTTTACTCTTTGCCGTCACGTGAAATTATTGCGGATTCTATTGAAACTGTTATGAATGCACACAAACTTGATGCGATGATTTGTATCCCTAACTGTGACAAAATTGTTCCGGGTATGATTATAGGGGCACTGCGTGTGAATGTGCCTACTATTTTTGTTTCGGGCGGGCCTATGGCTGCGGGACATAAAAAAGACGGTACACCGATTGACCTTGCAACTGCATTTGAGGCAGTCGGTCAGCATGCCGAGGGTAATATGACAGATGAGGAACTGTATGAGATAGAGTGCGAAGCCTGTCCGTCGGGGGGAAGCTGTTCTGGTATGTTTACAGCAAACTCAATGAATACGCTTTGTGAGGCAATGGGAATCGCATTGCCTGGTAACGGAACTGTTTTAGCCATGACACCTGAGCGGATTGCAATGGTGAAAAAAGCGGCAAAACGTATTGTCGAGCTTGCAAAAATGGAAAATAACGAAAAATACAATTTCAAAAATATTCTGAATGAAAAAGCGGTGCATAACGCCTTTGTTGTAGATATGGCAATGGGTGGAAGTTCAAATACAGTCCTACATATGCTGGCCATTGCCAAAGAGGCTGATGTTGATTTTAAAATTGAAAACATCAATGCAATAGCGGAGAAAGTTTCCCACATTGCGAAAATTTCTCCGTCATTAACAACTGTTCATATGAAAGATATTGATGATGCAGGCGGAGTAAATGCCGTAATGAAAGAGGTATCCAACAGAGGCAATGATGTACTGCGCCTTGATGCACTTACTATAACAGGGGAGACGCTGGGTGAAAGAATCAAAGATGCCGAGATAAAAGATACAAATATTATTCATAAAAATGAAAATGCCTATTCTCCTGTTGGCGGACTCTCTATTCTTTTTGGAAATCTTGCAACAGAGGGTGCGGTTATTAAAGCTGCGGGTATTGTTGACTCTATGAGACATTTTAAAGGAAGGGCAATCTGCTTTAACTCGCAACAAGAAGCAATAGACGGGATAATGGCACATAAAGTGAAACCGGGCAATATTGTCGTAATTCGCTATGAAGGTCCAAAAGGCGGTCCGGGTATGCAGGAAATGCTGGCACCTACGGCATTAATTCAGGGAATGGGACTTGGCGAGAGTGTTGCGCTTATTACAGACGGGCGTTTTTCTGGTGCTACCAAAGGGGCTTCCATCGGGCATGTTTCTCCTGAAGCTGCCGAGGGCGGATTGATTGCATTGATAGAAGACGGTGATGAGATAGAACTTGATGTTGATAGACATATATTGCAGTTAAATGTTGACGGTGAAGAGCTGGCAAGAAGAAAAGAACATTATGTTCCTTATAAAAATGAAGTCAAATCAAAATGGTTGAAACGTTATCAGCTTTTGGTATCCAACGCATCAAACGGCGCTGTATTAAAAACAGAATTATAAAAAGGAAAATATATTTTGAATGAAATTGCTATAAAAAGAGATGGTGAAATTATAGATACGCAAACAGCAAAAGAGCGCGGTTTTGAGGGCGAACAGATTCTTTTGGATAATTCCCCTGAATCTTTGGAAGTTCTGCGCCACTCAACAGCACACCTAATGGCGCAAGCCATCAAGTCACTCTACCCTGATGCAGAGTTTTATGTCGGACCTGTTGTCAAAGAGGGCTTTTACTATGACTTTAAAACATCTGCTGAAATAGGTGAGGGTGATTTAAAGAAAATTGAAAAGCAGATGCTCTCTTTTGCAAAGAAAAAGTACCCGATAGAGAAGTATGAAATCTCTATGGATGAGGCAAAAGAGAAGTTTAAAGATGACCACTTAAAGCTTGAAGTGATGAAACGTATTCCAAGTGATACGGTAAGTATCTATAAACAGGGAGAATTCGAAGACTTATGCCGTGGGCCACACCTACCAAATATCGGATTGATTCGTTACTTCAAACTGACAAAAATCTCCGGTGCCTATCTTGGTGGAGACTCTAAAAACGAGATGCTTACACGTATATACGGTATAGCATTTGCAACAAAAGAGGCCCTCAAAGAGCATATGACAATGCTGGCAGAGGCTGAAAAACGTGACCACCGTAAGCTTGGCAACGAGATGAAACTTTTTACCTTCCGTGAAGAAGTCGGTGCGGGTTTTCCTATATGGCTGCCTGCAGGAGGACGTTTAAGAGCAAGACTTGAATCACTTCTGTTTAAAGCACACAGAAAACGCGGATACGAGCCTGTACGCGGTCCTGAAATGCTCCGTTCTGATTTATGGAAAACATCAGGGCACTATCAAAACTATGGTGAAAATATGTACTTTACCCATATTGATGAACTGGAATTTGGGGTAAAACCGATGAATTGCGTGGGTCATATTAAAGTATATGAGGATGAACTGCACTCTTATCGTGATTTACCAATTAAGTATTTTGAATACGGTGTTGTACATCGCCATGAAGCAAGCGGGGCTTTACACGGGCTTTTTCGTGTGCGTGAATTTACCCAGGATGATGCCCATATTTTCTGTCGTGCTGATCAGATTGAAGAGCAGATTATCGAAGTGGTTGATTTTGTAGATAAAATCATGTCAACTTTTGAATTTGACTACAAAATGATGATCTCTACAAAACCTGAAAAAGCTGTAGGAAGTGATGAAGTGTGGGAAATTTCTACACAGGCACTCAAAAATGCTATGGACAAAAATGAGCTTGCTTATGAGATAGATGAAGGCGGCGGAGCCTTTTACGGCCCGAAAATTGACATTAAAATTACTGATGCCATCGGACGCGAGTGGCAGTGTGGCACAATTCAGTTGGATTTTAATCTGCCTGAGCGATTTAAGTTGGAGTATAACGGGGAAGAGAATGAAAAAATCCAGCCTGTTATGATTCACCGTGCAATTTTAGGCTCTTTTGAGCGTTTTATCGGGATTTTGACAGAGCATTATGCAGGGGAATTTCCGATGTTTATAGCCCCTACACAGGTAGCAATTGTGCCGGTTGCAGAAACACATAAAGAATATGCTAAGCTTTTATCAGATAAACTTATTGATATTAATGCCGATAGTGAAATCTATGCGAAGAATGATTCTTTAAATAAAAGAATCAGAACTGCAGAAAAAACCCGTGTTCCTATGATAGTAGTCATCGGGGATGAAGAGATTAAAAACAAAACTGTAGCCATTCGTGACAGACGAACTAGAGAGCAGTACAATTTAAGTGAAGAGGAATTCTTGAAGCTTATACAAACTAAAATAAATGAGGTAAATTTTTGAGTAAAAACAAAGACCGCGTCATCATGAATGATGACATCCGTGTTCCAGAGGTGAGATGTAATGTAGATGGAGGCGAATCCTTAGGCGTTGTCTCTACTGATGAAGCTATGACAAAAGCAAATGAGTTGGGCTTAGACCTTGTGCTGATTGCTCCAAATGCTAAGCCGCCTGTTGCGAAAATCATGGATTATGGCAAGTTTAGATACCAAGAAGAGAAAAAACTTAAAGAACAGCGAAAAAATCAGGTAAAAATTGTTGTAAAAGAGATTAAACTCTCGGTGAAAATTGCAGAAAATGACATTGCCTATAAGGTTAAGCATGCAAGAGAGTTCCTTGAAAAAGGCTATCATGTAAAATTCAGAGTCTTTTTACGCGGTCGAGAAATGGCACACCCTGAAGCGGCAAAAGAGGTCCTTATGCAGGTTTGGCCTATGGTTGAAGACATTGCAGTAATGGAAAAACCTCCAAAATTTGAAGGACGCTATTACAATATGTATGTCGTTCCGAAGAAGTAACTTTTTTTCAATTTTCTTCATAATAAAGCCTAAAGGCTTTATTATTTTCTTCTCTTATAAGTAAGATAACAATCAATTAACAAAAATAGTATTATAATTACATGTAATTTATTATATAAGGATTATTATGATTAGACGTATGCCATGGTGGTTAGCCGGGATTTTAATGGCGTTGTTGGTACTGTTTACATTTTCGGTATTTGGAGCAAACAGACCTTTTGGGGCATCAACTTATGTGCCTTATTTTGCAGGAATACTTTTTGATTTAAGTCCCGAAAAATACCCTTATCTTAAAGAAGTACATTTTGCCGGTGCCTGGGAAGGTGTGATGCTTTTAGGTGCATTGACAGGCGGTTTTTTGACTTCGGTATTTATTACAAAAAGTTTTCGTTTGAGTATTATGCCTACAGGCTGGAAAAAATATAAAAATACTTCAGTCATATCGCGGCTTGTCTGGAGTTTTGTCAGTGGTTTTTTTCTTATAATCGGTGCACGACTGGCAGGCGGATGTACAAGTGGTCACTTTTTAAGCGGGATGGCACAGACAGCTATCAGCAGTATGATTTTTGGTGGAGTTGTTTTACTGAGTCTGATTATTACGGGTAAAATATTTTATAAAAGCGAGGCAAATGATGTTTGAGAGAATATTAAATATGTTCACGACCGTCTCCAATGAAGCGCACGGTTCGGTATTTGTCGTCTTTATGATAGGTCTGGTGTTTGGTGTACTGATTCAGTACAGCAGGGTAGACAAGTTTGAGAAAATTGCCGGTTTTGCAATGCTCAGAGATACGGTAGTGCCTAAAATGCTCTTTTTGGCAATTGGTCTGGCTTCTATTGGACTCTATTTTATGGTGGAAGCGGGGTATGCTTCGTATCATCCGAAACCTATTATTCTGGGCGGCTTGATTATAGGCGGTACGATTTTTGGTATTTCTATGGCGATTCTCGGAAAATGTCCGGGAACAGGACCTGTTTCTATAGCCGAGGGACGAATAGATGTTCTTGTAGGGGCAATAGGCGGTATATTCGGCGGACTCGTTTTTACTCTTTATTATGATTTTTTTAAAAGTATTATGGGGGAGAGCCTGGGCAAAACCACATTGGTTTCATATTTTAACGGACATGAAAATTTAAGTGTCTTTGTTTTTGGTATTATTTTAATTATTGTAAGTATTGTCATTCCCCTGCGTCAGGAGTTTGATGAGGCTGATCTGCAACAGCTCAAAGAGTCATAGTTTTTATTGATAAATATCATCTTTTCACCGGATTTTCTTGTGTATAATATTTCCTAAAAAAGGGAAGAAATATGAGACATATACACACAATGATAATACTGCTTGGAGTTTTGTTTCAATTTTTGGCTGCACAGACACCAAAATTGGATACACAGGAATTTCCTTTAAAAGAATTGAAAAAACAAAATATTCAAATAGCCGCACTCGCGGCAAAAGAGATGTCCAAAACACTGCCTCAAAAAGTCGACAGATATACCACTGTCACAAGCATCATCAATGACAAGAACACACTGGTATATACATTTGTTATTGATACCGGCAAAAAAAGTGATGCAACTGTTCAAAAAGAAGACCACAGCAGAATGCAAAAAGCAATCACAACAGGTGTCTGTAAAACCTCAGAAAAGTTTTTGCTTGCCGGAATTGACACTCTTTATATCTATAAAAGTGAAAAAACAGGCAGGGTCTTGTTCAGGTTTAAAATCACTCAAGAGAAATGCCCGAATCTAACCAGTCGATAAGTCTCTTATGCCGATTAAAAATATTATACGGTCTCAGAATTTTTTTTCCTCTTTGAAAGAAGAAGACCTTGAGCGACTCGCATCTATATCCTTCGTGCATCATTATAAAAAAGAGTATATGCTTCAGTATGAAAATGAAGAGTGCAATGAGCTGTTTTTTCTGTGCGAGGGTATGGCAAAAGCCTATAAAATTGACAAACACAACAATGAAGTTGTGCTGCACTACATATATGCAGACTCAATGATATCGGAAATTTCGGATACTGATGCTGAAAAACTCCGGTCTTTTTCAAATATTCAGCTGATTGAAGATTCACAGGTTTTAAGTATAAATTATCAAAAGTTCAAGAAATATTTTTTAGAAACACATCTGTTGCAAAAAGAATTTACGGGGGAAATTGTAAAAAGATCATTACAGTTGCAATCTTTAATCAATCGGGAATTTATCTTTGATGCCGTTTCGAAGGTCAGTATGATGCTTCATGATGATTTGCAAATGTTTAACAAACTCAAGCGCCATGAGATATCTCTTATGCTGCATATTCAACCGGCAACGCTCTCCCGTGTACTGAAGAGATTAAAACGAAATAATATTATTGATATAATACACGGGCAGGTAAAAATCATCAGTCAAAGAGCTTTGCAAAATATATACAAGGATAAAATTGATGACTAAAATAAAATTTCTAGGGGCATTGATTTTTTTTCTTTCCATAGTGCTTGCCTTGTACTCCAAACATATTGCTGCGCATAATGAAGCAAATTTGAGACTTTTGAAAGTGATTAATGAACAAAAAGCATTTACACAGGAGATTGCGAAAAATATCTTTTTTATGTATAAAAACAAAGATGCTTCGGTGGAAGAGTTAAACAAATATATACAGTCTTTTGTTGAGAATATGAACAACAAGGATGAGATACTCGATAAGATATTTTCAAAAGACATCAAACAGGAATCAGAAAAAATTATTTCCCTGTGGAATAATTTTTATCTGCTTGTGCAAAAATTCAGAGATGCCTCCCGGGTACAAAACGGCTATACAAACATTGTTATTGACAAACTGGTCAAAGATATCTATGATACAAACCTGCAGCTTGTAGTAGAGTTTAACAAGCTGATAAAAATGCATAAAAAATATTTTGACACACTGCAGCATAAAAATAAAACTATTCAAATTACACTGTTTGTTGTTTTGCTTCTTTTGCTTTTATACCTTTTTTCCCAGTTAAAATCTTTGCTTGGGTTTATTCAGAAATTTCTCCGTACTTCTAAAAAAATTGTACAAAAATCAACGGTACTTGATGTGGAGCCGATAGAAGAGAAGAGCAGTATTGCTGATGTGACACAGGCCGCAGATGCTTTTAATTTTCTTGTCCAAAAGATAGACAAATCAATTGAAAATTCGAGCAAGTCCATCCAGGCTGCTTCGAAATCACTGGAAGAGACAGAAAAAAGTATAGAAGATTTGCTGGAATTAATTGCTGTGATGGATGAAGAAAACAGACTTGACAAAAATTTGGTAAAAAAGGAGGATATTCTTATTGAATCTTTGGAAGAACTTACTACATCTCTGCAGAAACTTCATTCTCTGAAAATACATTTGGACAACTTTAAAAAATAAAATTAATTCTATAATTTGACCAAGGTCAAATTATTAGATGCCTTTGTGTATTAAGATTTTTCTATCATTTGGGAAAATCTCTCAAAATGAAAAAAAAGGAGAATACAATGGCTACTCATTTAAGTAAGCTGACTTCACTTATTTTAGGCACTTCACTGATGGCGACTGTTGCATCGGCAGCTATCGGCGGTGAACTGCAAAAAGTAATGAAGGCAAGGGGACTTACGGAAAACGATATTATTCATGCTGCAAAAACATACACACCAAGCGGTGGCAGAGATGAATTTATTGTATTTAGTTCTGGTGGACAGTCCGGACAGATAATTGTCTACGGTGTTCCATCTATGAAAATATTAAAATATATTGCCGTATTTACGCCGGAACCATGGCAGGGATACGGATATGACGAGGATTCCAAAAAAATCCTGGCACAGGGAAAAATCCGGGGAAAATCAATCACCTGGGGAGACACACACCACCCGGCACTCTCTGAGACAAAAGGGGTGTATGACGGAAAATGGCTTATTATCAACGATAAGGCAAATCCTCGTCTGGCTGTGATTGATTTAAACGATTTTGAAACCAAACAGATTGTTGTGAATCCCGTTTTCAAATCAGAACACGGCGGCTCTTTTTTCACGCCAAACTCAAAACATATTTTAGAAGCATGTCAGTACGCTGCGCCGTATGACAATAACTATCATCCGATAGAAGAGTATAAAGAGACATATCGAGGCGGTGTGACTGTATGGAGTTTTGATCCAAAAATCGGTCGTATCAAACCAAAAGATTCATTTACGATTGAGATGCCTCCTTATATGCAGGATTTGAGTGATGCCGGAAAAGGCGCCTCTTTTGGATGGGGTTTTACAAACTCTTTCAATACAGAGATGTACACAGGCGGTATAGAAGTCGGAATGCCACCGTTTGAGGCAGGTATGAGTAGAAATGATACTGACTTTTTACATGTATACAATTGGAAAAAGCTCTATCAACTCTCAAAAAACAAAAAAAATGTAAAAGTTGTCAACGGAATGAAAGTTATTCCTATGAGTGTAGCCGTTGCAAACAATGCGCTTTTTTTGATTCCTGAACCAAAATCTCCGCATGGTGTTGATGTCTCTCCTGATGGTGAATACATCACTATCTGTGGAAAACTTGATACACATGCTTCTGTTTTTAAATGGAGTAAAATCAAAAAACTGATTGATAACCATGAATATGCGGGAAAAGATCCTTACGGAATTCCTATTCTGGATATGAAAAAATCTTTACACGGTCAAGTTGAGCTGGGACTGGGGCCATTGCACAACCAGTATGGTAAAGACTGGAAAAACGGTGAAATTTATACATCGCTGTATGTGGATTCACAAATTGTGAAATGGAACTACAAAACATTGAAAGTGCTTGATAAGGTGAATGTCCATTATAACGTCGGTCACCTGTGTAGTATGGAAGGAAAATCGGCTGATCCGCAGGGAGAGTATGTTATTTCTTTAAACAAACTTGCTATTGACAGATTTAATCCGGTTGGTCCTTTGCATCCGCAAAATCATCAGTTGATTGATATTCGCGGAAAGAAAATGGATCTTTTGTATGATATGCCGATTCCGTTGGGTGAACCGCACCAGGCTGTTGCAATTCGTGCGAGTAAACTGCATCCTGAAGTACGTTACAAAATGGGTACAAATCCGAAAACGGGTAAAATGCATGTAGGAAAAACGCTTGCAGGACAGGAAAAAATTGTAAGAAAAGGCAATAAAGTATATATTTACGGCACATTGGTGCGTTCGCATATTAATCCTGAACGGGTTACTGTGAACAAAGGAGATACTGTAATCTTTTATCTGACAAATCTTGAAAGAGCAGAAGATGAGACACACGGTTTTACAGTGGATAACTACAATGTGCACGGATCATTGGAACCTGGAGAGACTGTAGAACTTAAATTCAAAGCGGACAGAGAGGGTGTCTTCCCTTACTACTGTACAGAGTTTTGTTCTGCCCTTCACTTAGAAATGATGGGTTATCTGATGGTCAAAGATCCAAACAAGAAATATGTCAGCGCACAAAAACTTAAGATGAAAAAAATGTCTAAAGCCGAGTTGAAAGCGGAGTATGAAAAAACTGTAGCTGTGAACAATGCAACAGATGCGGTTATTCAGTCCGTTGTGAAATTTTTAAAGGAAAACCATTACGAAAAATATCCTACAGTCAAAGCACTTGTAGAAGATGCACTTGACCAGTACGGAAAAATTGCTGAGCAGAAGAAAAAAGCTGACGAAGCAGTCAAAAAAGGTGATTACGAAAAAGCAATTCTTTTTGAAAATATGATTTGGCAGTATATGGTCAAGACGGCAGATGTCGGTATTCGTGCCAAAGATCTGTTGGTGAAAAAAGTTGCAACAAAACAGTCTCCTGCAGCGGCGGCGGGTGAACGGGCATTTGGCGAAGGCGGATGTGGCGGTTGTCACGTTATCGGTAAAGTATCTTCGGGACCAGACCTCACAGGTGTTTTACTCCGTCATGAAAATGCTGAAAAATGGGTAAAAGATTTTATCATGAACCCTGCTTCAAAATATAATGATCCGTATGTGAAAAGCATGATAGATTATTTTAATCTAAAAATGCCAAATCAGCATATGAGTGAAGAAGAAGTCAAAAATATCATTGAATACCTGAAATGGGTCGATGAGAATGCAAATCTGTTCTAAACACAACAGTATGTCAACAGGGAGGAGGAATACTTTTTTCCTCCTCCACAATGAAAAATTGATATATATCATTAAATTTACCCCAAACAATTAGATACAATTAACTAAGTCTATATTTAAGTTTATAATCACTTATAAATATATACAAAAGCGTATGAAAGGAATAAAATATGCATCCAAGTCTCATAAAAGCGAAAATATTTGCCACAATAGCTTTACTGATTTTAACATTTTCATTTACACTGCCAATGATAGCTTTTCACGGAACCTTGAATAAGATAGAAGAAGGAAAGGCAAATGAAGTCTCATCGGTCAGTAAAAGTGTATGGAATCTATATAACAAAGGAAGATATAAAAGCGTTGCAACACCCAAAGACGCCCGTAACAATTTAGAGAAGATGATAGAAGAAGGGGCTGAAATCGGTCCGGCATCTCTGCCTATCTGGGCAGTTTCTCTCGAAGCTCCAAATTATCCGAAAGAAGCGTTTCCAGAGGGAATACCTGTCTTTTTTCATTTTGACGGATACAGCGGAGAAGTACATGAAATGAACACAATCAACCACTATGTGGGTATGGACCCTATGTGGGCAGGCGGTCATATAGAACGTGCAATCGGAATTTATGCTCTTTTATTTCTTTCTTTGGGAATTATTTTGTTTATAGCCTATGATAAAAAAATCTTTAACTATATTATGTTGATTCCTGCCGCGCTGCCTCTTATATTTATAGCGGACTACTCCTACTGGCTGTACCATTTTGGTCACAGTTTGCATGACTGGGGCGCTTTTAAAATCAAACCTTTTATGCCGACTGTTTTTGGTGACGGAAAAATAGCGCAGTTTACGACACACTCCTATCCAACTATCGGTTTTTACATGCTGTTGCTTATCAGTTTTTTCAGTATTTTAGCTTTCTTTGCAAAACAGAAAGCTTTTAAAGAGATGGAAGAGAAATAAAATGCTTCTAAGAATATTTGTATTGTTTTTGTATTGTAACGGATTAAATGCAAATATTCTGCAAGAGGCTATAGACAAAGCTCCTGCAGGCTCAATTCTGAAACTTCCAAAAGGTATATACAAAGGATCTGTTGTCATTAACAAACCGCTCTCTATTATAGGACAGGAAGAGGGCGTGATTATAGACGGAGAAAACAACGGGACGGTTATAACAAGCAAAAGCTCCTATGTGACATTGAAAAATTTAACAATCATCAACAGTGGAGACAGGCATGAGAATGTTGATGCAGCCATTGCAATGAGTGAGTCCAAACAGTGTGAGATAAGCAACTGTACAATCAAAAACTGTCTGTTTGGCATCGATCTGCAAATGGTTAACAACTCTATCATCCAAAACAACACTATCAGTTCAAAACCTTTTGCTTTGGGGCTCAGAGGAGATGGCTTAAAGCTGTGGTATTCCAATGACAATATTGTCCGGGGCAACAGACTGATCAAATCACGGGATATGGTTGTCTGGTATTCTCACGGAAATCTGATTGAGGAGAACTTTGGAAAAGACGGCAGATACTCTTTGCATTTTATGTATGCGGGGAAAAATATTATAAAAAACAATTACTACGAACTCAATTCTGTGGGTATATTTTTTATGTATTCGCAAGACTCCATAGCTGTGGGCAATGTGATTAAAAGCTCTCAGGGTGCCACAGGAATGGGCATAGGCTTAAAAGATGCCTCCAATTTTACGATAAAAGACAATACTGTCATCTACTGTGCGCAGGGACTTTATATAGACAGATCCCCTTTTGAGCCTGGAACACACAATACAATAGTGGACAATAAGATTTTGTACAATGCAGAGGCAATGCATTTTCACTCGCTCAGTGAGAATAATATTATTAAAAACAATATCATACAGGGAAATATAGAGGATATCGTCAATGACAGCAGAGGCAGCAAGACAAATGAAAATGAGATATCGGGAAATTACTGGGACAAATATGAAGGTTTTGATAAAAATCACGACGGCATAGGCGATACACCGCACAAAGTGTATCAGTATGCTGACCAACTATGGGTTTATAACTCTAATGTGAAGTTTTTTTATGCTTCACCGGTTATCTCACTTCTTAATTTTTTGGCAAAACTGGCACCTTTTACGAAACCGCTTTTTTTGATGGAAGACAAAAAACCTAGAGTGGTAAAACCATTATGACTCAAGTTAACAAAAAAGGAACACTATGGCAAAGCAAGTAAAAACAGACAGAAGAGAATTTATAAAATACTCTACATTGGGTGTTTTGGGACTGGTTCTTGGAGGAGGTATTGTTTTCAGCCCGTATTTACAGGCAAAAGAAAATCGGCTTCGTCCGCCGGGGGCGGTTCCTGAAAAAGAGTTTTTAGGTTTATGTATTAAATGCGGGCAGTGTCTGCAGGTATGCCCGTACCACTCTATAGAACTGGCAGATATTACCAAGGGAGCAGGCGAGGGGACGCCTTACATAGATGCAAATATCCGAGGATGCTATGCCTGTGATGCCGTTCCCTGTGTGCTGGCCTGTCCAAGTGGTGCTTTGGACCACAGTTGCTCAAAACCCGAAGATATTCAGATGGGAGTTGCCGTACTGGAATTTCCGGATACCTGTCTGGCAATGACAAATACTCCGGTACCAAAAGGCTACAATGACAAGATGAAAGCCTTTACCGCCTCTGTCAACAATGTGACAAGTCAGGAGTTGCAGCTTCTTGAAAAATTTGACGGGTACGAGGGGAAAGAGTGTACGCTGTGTGCCGATATGTGCCCGGTTCCCAATCCTTTAAGTGCCATCGCCATGGTTCCGGATGCGCAGGGAGGGAAGCGCCCCGAAATATATGACGGGTGTATAGGATGCGGAGCCTGTCAGGAGGTCTGCCCGACGCAAAAACCTTCGATAGTCGTCAAACCAAGAGTAACATACGAGCAGTATTATGAAAAAACAACATAGGAAATCCCATGAAAACAGATAAAAGAAAAAAGAGTATGAAGGGTTTTGTTCTTACTTCGTCGTTGGTCTTGCTGACACTTTTAAGCGCATGCAGTGACTCAAAAGAGGACAGATCACAAAAAGAGCAATCTGTGTCTGCTAAAAATCAAAAGAGCAGTCCAAAGATTGAAATAGTTGAAAATAAAAATGCGCATGCGGTGAAAGTGGCCCGGCAGGAAAATGGAAAAACACAGAATAACTCGTTTTATTATGATTACGGAGAGAAAGAGAGTGTGCAGGAAGTCAATACAAAAAAACGCACAGACATTGATGCCAATTTACATGTACGCAGCCCTTATGAACAGATTCAGGTCACGATGCTGGTAAAAAAACTAAGCAAAAACTTTATTGTCAGGTGTGCACCTTGTCACAATGATTATGCAAACGGGGTTATCGGGCCGTCGCTCCTGGAGAGAAAAGCGGACTATATATACAATAGAATTCAGGATTTTAAAACCGGGAAGAAGTCCAATCCTTTGATGAATGATCTTATCCAGATGATGAGTGACGAACAGATTAGAGCTATGGCAGATGAAATATATGCCTTTAACAAAGAGATTAACAAGATGAGGGGCAGAGAATGAAAAATATAACAGTAGGAATTTTAACCTTGGTGATTTTTGGGCTGATGGCATGGACGGCTATGAACGGAGGGGCATACAACGGAGGCGAACATGGAAAAATTATTGCAGATATCGGCAACAGAACAGCTGCTGTGCAAGAGAGCCAACCGCAGGAAAAGAGTGACAGAGAAAAAGAGAACGAAGCATTAAGCGCACTGCGGGAAAAGGCCGGGAATGTTGCAGGTTTTAAAGTAAGTGATGCATACAAAAGCAAATGTGCTTCCTGTCACGGTGTAGACGGCAGCGGTATGCAGTATGGAAAAAAACTGATGGGACCGAAGCTCTTTGGACAAAGTGCAGAGACAATTTATAAAAAACTTGAAGACTTTAAATCGGGAAGAAAAGAAAACCTGGTGATGAAAGGGCTTTTAATTCATATGACACAAGAGGATTTACGCAGGTTTGCCAATGAAATAGGTGAGTTTCCGGCAAGAGCACAAGCAGTGAAACAGGAATAAAAATGGATAAGTATCATAATAGAGAGACGATAAAAAGAACAACTTTCTGGTCAACATTCTACAACACGACAAAAGAGGGAAAAAAGGTTCTGAGCTACAGAGCCAAAAGATGGATTCTTGTCATAGTAATTCATCTGATGTTCTTTTTATCTTTTGCTGTGGATATTCAAATGCTCGAAGGAACATTAAACGGTTCACGTTTTTTAGGCTTTCATCTGATTGATCCTTTTACAACTTTAGAGATGTTGATGGCAGAACACCATTTGCATATAAACATCATTATCGGTGTCAGTACAATTGTGCTTTTTTATATTTTGGTTGGGGGCAGGAGCTATTGTGCCTGGGTCTGTCCATATGGAATATTGAGTGAAATAGGCGAAAAGTGGCATGATACGCTGGTGCACAAAAAAAATTATAAAAGAGAGAAGGTTTGACCATCGAATCCGTTATGCTTTTTGGGTAATTTTTCTTATACTCTCATTTACAAGCGGCTATCTTGTTTTTGAAACCTTTAATGTTGTAGGAATACTCTCCCGTGCAATTGCGTACGGCTGGAGTCTGGCACTCGTCTGGGTTTTGGTGGTGCTTGCTTTTGAGGTCTTTTTTTCACGCGCCTGGTGTACATATATCTGTCCGATAGGCACAACCTACGGCATGATAGGAAAAGTCTCCGCATTACGCGTCGAATGGAATGACAACTGTGATCACTGTATGGTCTGCCATGATGTCTGTTTTGAAAATCAGGTTTTGGAAATTACAAAAGCAAAATATGACAAACAAAGAGAAGAAGAGGGCATCACAAGAGAGTACATTACGGGTGCGGACTGTACTTTATGCGGAAGATGCATAGATGTTTGCCATGAAGATGCGCTCAATTTCGATTTTCGATTAAAAAGTTTGGTGTAAATTATGATTCAGATATCCCATGTAACAAAAAAATTCGGACAGAACATTTCTCTTGACAATGTCAGCTGTGAATTTAGAAAAAACGAGTCCATAGCACTTATGGGCGCAAACGGTGCAGGAAAAACAACACTCATCCGTTCGATTTTGGGGTACTACCATCCTGATGCCGGAGAGGTGCTGATTAACGGGTTGAATCCTGTAAAAAAGAGAGTCGATGTTTTGTCCCATATCAGTTTTGTGCCGCAGCTTCCGCCGCCTATCAAGCTCAGTATTGACGAACTGATTCAGTATGTCTGTGTGAGTGCCGAGGTGGACAAAGAGTTGGTGAAACATTATGCAAATGAAATGAAACTCGACATAAATGCCAATTTGAACAAATCATTTTTCAAGCTCAGCGGAGGAATGAAACAGAAGCTTCTTATCGCAATCTCTTTGGCAAAAAAGAGTGACATTATCATTTATGATGAACCGACGGCAAACCTTGATCCAAAAGCCAGAGATGATTTTTACAGACTGCTCAAGCAAAACGAGCAGGAGAAGGTTTTGCTCTTTGTAACGCACAGGCTTGAAGAGGTACAGGAGTTGGTCAACAGGCAGATCTATATGGATATGGGAAAAATTGTATCAGATGAGAGATTTTAAATGAAAAATTTATATTTAATTGCATACCTGGACTTAAAAGAGTCAATCCGGGCGAAATGGTTTTTAGTCTATTCGCTTGTGTTTGGCGGGCTGATTGCTCTGTTTTTTATTGCAGGTGTTACCGAATCGCAGGTAATGGGTTTTAGCGGGCTGAGCCGTCTGCTGTTAATGTATATTCAGATAACAATTGTTATTTTGCCTATATTTATTTTAATTACGACGGTTCGTTCAATTTCGGGGGACAGAGACAGTCATATTTTGGAGTATATGCTCTCTTTTCCTATCTCTTTGAAACAGTATTACTGGGGGAAGATTATTGGGCGGTTTATTACCGTCTATCTGCCTGTTGTTTTTGCGATGGTGATTGCCGTTGTCTACGGTGCTTTTAAGGGAGCCGAAATTCCCTGGGGTATTTTCTTTTTGTATACCGGACTTTTGTTTGCGATGAGTGCCACATTTCTTGGTATTGCCTTTTTTATCTCCTCTTTTGTAAAGTCGTCCGAAGTGGCTTTGGGGATTGCCTTTTTTATCTGGATATTTTTACTGGCATTTATAGACATTGCTCTTATTTCACTGATGATGCAGGAACGTTTTAGTGAAGGTTTGATTATCACCATAGCGCTGTTAAACCCTATGGAGATTTTCCGGGTGGCAGCCATATCACTGTTTGATCCACAGTTGACAGTGATGGGTCCGGTTGCCTATTATATACTTGACTCTGTAAGTCAGACAACTTTTGTGCTGCTTGCGATTGGGTATCCTCTTGTTTTGGGGATTGGGTTTGCGTATCTCGGATATAAAATATTTGAGAAAAAAGATTTGGTCTAGGAGCTGTTATGAAAAAAATTATGAGTATGATCCTGTTTGCAACGCTGTTGTTTTCGTATGAGATGAATTATGACAAAAATACGACAGGGTTGATAAGACAGATGAAAGTCTATAAATATTCGACATGGGTCGCGAAGATAGAGCTGGCAAACGGAAAGAAAATATTTTTTGTTTCTCCAAAATCCATGTTTGAATTTTATTTCAGACCTGCCGCATGGCCGGAATACAATATCAGACACGAGAGTGATTTCAAAAACATTTATGTGACTGATTTTGCAACGGCAGAACCCATCAAAGCCAAGGGGGCTTTTTATGTGTACGGAAGCGATACGACCTCTCCTTTGGGTGATGACCTCGTACCCTTTGACTCGTACAAAAGAGCAGAAGAGTTTGCAAAAAGGCATAAAGGAAAACGCATTTTAGGTTTTAGAGAGATTAATAGAGGACTTATTAACTGGCTCAACGACAGCCTGTAGGAGAGAAAAATGAAAAAACCCATACCAAAAGACGAAGAGATTGTACTGGATCCAAAAAGATATATTGTCAGTGAAACAGATGAAAAAGGCAAGATTACTTTTGCCAATGACTATTTTTGCGAAGTTTCAGGATATACACAAGAAGAACTTATAGGACAGCCTCACAGTATAGTCCGCCATCCTGATATGCCAAAAGTGGTCTTTAAACTTTTATGGGAGACTATTCAGCAGGGAAAAAACATTAATGCCGTTGTGAAAAATTTGGCAAAAGACGGGCGCTATTATTGGATATTTACCGAGTTTGAAATCAGAAAAGACACAGACACGGGGAAAATTATAGGCTACCATGCTTCACGAAAAAAAATTTCGAGGCATGTGATAGAGATTTTGGCAGATCTCTATGCCAAACTTTTGGAAATTGAAAAAAAAGAGGGAATTGCCGCAAGTGAAAAGTACCTTGTTGCATTTTTAAAAGAAAAAGGTGAGAGTATAGAGTTTGCAAACATTATGGAAGAGATTCATAAATTTTATTAGTATATTTTTCCTGGCTTTTGTCTCTTCTTTGTTTGCAAATCCTTTGCAGGATGCTCTGAACAAAGCCAAACCGGATGCTGTCATCAAGCTGCATAACGGCATATATTATGGCAATCTTGTCATTGACAAACCTGTTACACTTGTTGGAATTGGGGAAGATGTCGAAATTAGGGGCGATGGAAATGCTTCGGTCATCACCATACACAGTTCGAGAGTCTGTCTAAAAAATCTTCTTATCAGCAACAGCGGAAAAAATATGCAAAAAATTGATGCTGCTGTTGCCCTGAAACAGGTAAAACATTGCGAGATCAGCAATTGCAGAGTGCAAAATGTTTTATATGGAATTGACATGGACAGAGTAGAGCGGAGTTCCATTTTGCATAATGATATTACAGTGGCAAAAAATGACATTGCCCTTCGCGGGAATGGACTGAAACTCTATTATTCCCATTATAATACCATCAGAGGCAACAGCATCCACCACACCAGAGATGTAACCCTGAACTACTCACACCATAATCTTTTGCAGGACAATACCTTTACACACAACAGATTTGCAACACATTTGGAATTAAGCAATGCAAATGTGTTGCAACACAACCGTTACATGTACAACTCCGTAGGCATGATGTTTATGGGGGTAAAAGAGACAAAGGTTCTTGCAAACAAAATTTACAGTTCCACTGGAGCCGCAGGTATCGGTGTCATGATAGGAGATGTCTCTGATTTTGTATTTACAGGCAACAGTGTGCGTTACAATGCCAAAGGTATCTATATTCAAGGGGCTGAAAAAGCACGGGGAATGAAACGCTTCTTTAGAAACAATGAAATAGCCTATAATGCCGAAGCACTGCATTTTCATGCCTCCATCAGAGACAACACGATTGTGCATAACAAATTTTTTGGAAATATTGATGATGTTCTCAAAGATATCGGAGGTGATTTTGATGCTTCGAATGTGGTGGAGTATAATTACTGGGACAGATATGACGGTTTTGATGCAAACGGTGACGGAATCGGTGATACTCCCTACCGTGTTTATCAGCATGCTGATCTGCTGTGGCAGGAGAACCATAAAGTCAAGTTCTTTTATGCGGCTCCGGTGATGAGTCTGCTTGATTTTTTGCTTAAACTAGCCCCTTTTATAGAACCGGATTTAATTATGGAGGACAAAAAACCTATCTTCCGATCTTTTTGACACGTCTGAGCACTTCATTGAAATCTATAATCTCCTGATCTTTGGCTATATCATTTTTGGAAGCATGAGCAGAAAATCCGTATGCCATCGGGGTGATGTTTTCAGTGTCATAGTAGGCGGTTCTGGCATTGATCCATTTTCCTGTTTTTGCATCTGTCACCCAGATAACAGCTTTGTCTTTCCAGGGAATCTGTTCATCATGAAACCAAAGAACCATACAGCCTATGTCATCAAATGGGTAATATTTTCCGTTTGAGGGGTTGATGACCTGGACTGTGTTTTTCCGGTCACTGATAACCATTGCACAGCGTGCACACATATCTCTGTCAAAATGGACTTCGTGAGCCTGCACGGCAGACTTTTTTTCACATCCGGTTGTACTCAGCAGGCTCAAAACAAGCGTGACTGATAAGAAGAATAATCGCATAGGCAAATCCCTTTTTGATTATTCTAACTTATTCTTATTCTTTAGAAGATGATATAGGTCAAGTATTATTTAATTATCTGCGCTTTGAGTGTCTCTTCTTCGAGTTTTTCCGTTGCATATTTTATGACGACGACATGCTCTGTTTCATTGATGAACCACTCCGCAATATGTTCGCTTTCCAGGGCATTGAGTTTATCAAAGTCCACTTCATTCTGGGGAATAATCAAATGAGAATATCTTGTAGGATTTTTCATCTTCAAGAGTGTCCATATAAGCCATAAAAGACCAATGGCACCGATGGTAAGTCCCAAAGTCTCTCTGGAACTGGCATCAAGGTAGAGTCCTGCAAAGGTACCGCCCAAAAAGGTTGCAAAATATGCCGCAGAGTTTGCTATACCCAAAGCGGCACCCTTTTGGTGTACTTTTGCAAACTTGCTGATCATAGACTGCACAAGCGGTTCCATCATGTTAAAGGCCACAAAAAAGAAGATAACGGCAGTAACAAAAACAGCACTCGATGAGGTTGTTCCCATCATCACAAAGGAAGCGATAAACAGTACGATAGAGACTAAAAAGATCTGTTTTGGAATGTTTCTTTTTTCTCCAAATACAGCAGCCGGTCCCATCGCAACAAGTCCTGCAATCATGGCAGGTACATAGACCATCCACAGATCACTCTTTTCCCAGCCAAAACCGTATTCCGGTTTGGTCAAAAAGACGGGAATGATGACAAACGCGGCAGTCATCAGACCTTTTTGCATGGCATTGATGATAATCATACTTAAGAGATTCGGATCTTTTAAAATGTCTGCTGTTTTGGTTTTTCCGTGGTAGATGTGTTTTATCTTTGGCGGTGTCGGTACCTTTGTAAACAGAATAACAATAGCAACAAGTGATAAAATTGCCGTAATAACAAAGATAACACTGATGCCGAATTCTGCGGCAATAACCGGACCGAGTGCCATAGCAGCGGCAAAACTCATAGCGATAAAACCGCCCATGATTGCCATTGCATGACCACGCTGCTTCTCTTCAACCAGGTCGGCAATCATTGCCGTAACAACAGAACCGATAGCGCCTGCACCTTGTAAAAAACGTCCAATCATCAAGGTATATATATCTGTTGAGTAGGCACAGATAAGTGAACCGACCAAAAAGATGAGCAGACCGAAGAGTATTGTCGGTTTTCTTCCGATTTTGTCACTCATGCTTCCAAAAGGAACCTGAAAAACAGCTTGTGTCAGGGCATAGCCACCGACAACAACACCGACAAGAAAAGGCGTGGCTCCTTCCAGGTCAAGAGCATAAACGGAAAGAACCGGTAAAACGAGAAAAAGTCCTAAAAATCTGAGAAAAAGAATACTGGAGAGAGGTAAAACTTTTTTAAACATATAAATCCTTTTGTAATTTAGTGTATAATTTTGTAATTATAGAACAACTATGATTTATAAATGATTTGCAAAAGATAAATAATATAAATTAAAAGATAATTTAAGGAATAAAATTGAAAAAACTGGTTTTAGCAACATCAAACAAGGGAAAAGTCAGAGAGATCAAAGAACTTTGCAGTGAATATGAAGTAGTGCCCTATACAGATTTAATCGATGCTTTTGAAATCATAGAAGATGCCGATACATTTCAGGAGAATGCACTGATTAAAGCGCGTGCGGTTTACAAGGCCCTGGGTGATGAAAATGCAATTGTACTGGCTGATGACAGTGGCATAAGTGTGGATGTGCTCGAAGGGGCACCGGGAATTTACAGTGCCAGATACACAGGAGAAGGGGCAGATGACAAAGAGAATCTGCAAAAGCTTATGCAGGATATCAAAGCAAAAGGTGTGACGAGCTCTCCTGCACACTATACGGCAGCCATTGCCATTGTGACAAAAGGGATTGAAAAAACAGTACACGGATGGATGCACGGAGAGGCTTTGACTGAGGCAAAAGGGGAAGGCGGTTTTGGATATGACCCGATGTTTGTACCGCTCGGTTATGAAAAAACACTGGGCGAGTTGGATGAAAAAGTCAAAAAAGAGCTTTCTCACCGCTCCCAGGCTTTAAAACTGGCGGGTAAAATTTTAAAAAGTCTATAAGAACTTACGGCTTGCCAGATAGAAGGTTTTTTCTAATTTGCTGAGTAATACATGTAAGCGATCGCTGTATCTGCTGATTCTTTGCATGATATCTCCTTGTAGATTTAAAATGTCTAACAAAAGAGTTATAGCAAAAAGTGTGCCATTAGTTAAATAGCGTTAAAAGTATCACACCAAAAAGAATTCTGTATACACCAAAGGCAACAAAGGTGAATTTTTCCAAAAATTTCAAAAATAGCTTGATTGTCAGATAGGCAACAACAAAAGCAACAAAAAAGCCGACAGCCAAAGCCTCGATGTTTGCAGAGGAAAATTCATGGTAATGTTTAAGCAGGTCGTATCCGCTGACAGCACCCATGACAGGAAAAGCAAGCAAAAAACTAAACTCCGCACTGGCTTTTCTGTCCAAACCGACTAAAAGTGCTCCGATAATGGTGGCTCCCGCACGTGAAGTTCCGGGGATGAGTGCAAAAATCTGCGCAATACCGATCCACAAAGACTGCCTGAGTGTAACATCTTCGACATCTTCTGTAAGTTTTTTTTCTTTGGGAATATAAAACTTTTCGACAATTAAAAATATAATTCCGCCTATGATAAACATAATCGCAACAATATTGATACTGAAAAGTGCTTTGATCTGATGTGAAAAAATGAAACCGACAATACCGATAGGCAAAAAGGCAAGCAAAACTTTTGTCCATAAAGAAATATGTTTAAATGTAAATTTTTCTCTGTAGTTGAGAACAACAGCCAAAATGGCTGCAAACTGGATGATGACTTCATACGCTTTGGTGACATTTGTCTGGTCTATGCCCAAAAATTGACTCGCTACAATCAGATGACCGGTTGAAGATATGGGAAGAAATTCGGTAAAACCTTCAATTATACCTAGTAAAACAGAGTCAGACAATGTCATGAAAGAACCTTCTTTTTTAAAATTTAAACTTATTTCGATATAATACGAGGTTTTATTTTTAAACAACCTAAAACTCACAGGAAATTACATATGTTACTTTTTACACCCGGTCCTACACCAGTACCGCAAAATGTTAGAAATGCCATGGCTGATGAGACAATGCACCATCGCACCCCTGAATTTGAAGCTATTTTTGAAAAAACACGCGAACATCTTTTTGAACTTTTTGCTACTGATGAAGTTGTTATGATTGCATCAAGCGGAACAGGCGCTATGGAAGCAACAGTGGTCAACCTGTGTAAAAACACACTTTTAAGTGTCAATTCAGGAAAATTCGGCGAGCGTTTTGGAAAAATTGCCAAAGCACACGGACTCAAAAATATTGAGATAAAAAATGAGTGGGACACACCTGTCAGTGTTGAAGATGTTGTTGCCGCTGTAAAATCCAACAGCGACATTGATGCTGTGGCTGTGCAGATTTCTGAAAGTGCGGGCGGACTGAGACATCCCGTGGAAGAGATAGCAGAGGCGCTCAAGGCAATAAATCCAGATATTATGGTTATTGCAGATGGGATTACCGCTGTCGGTGTCGAACGTATAGATGTGACAAATATTGATGCGTTGATAGCAGGCAGTCAAAAAGCACTTATGCTGCCTCCGGGACTTGCAATTATAGGCCTTTCAAATGCTGCAATAGAAAAAATCGGTGAGGGCAGAGGCTACTATTTTAATCTTGCGTCCGAAATCAAAAAGCAGCGCCAGAACACAACAGCCTATACTGCTGCCACGACACTTGTTATCGGGCTTTTGGAAGTTCTGGAGACAATAAAAAAAGAGGGCGGTTTCGGTGTGCTCTATTGCAACACCGCAAGACGCGCCAAAGCGACAAGAGCCGCACTTGAAGCGATAGGCCTGCACTCTTACCCGAAAGTACCTGCAAAAAGTATGACAACCATTGATGACAAAGATGCGGCAAAAATCCGCTCCGCTTTAAAAGAGGAGTATGGGGTAAATGTAGCCGGTGGACAGGACCATTTAAAAGGTAAAATTTTCAGAATTAATCAGATGGGGCTTATTGCTCCTTATGAATCTGTCTGGGTCGTCAATGCAATAGAGTTGATTTTACACCGTTTGGGCCGTTTGGAGTATGCTGGCATTGCTTCAAAAGTCTATAATGAAGTCTACTTTAAAACCGCATTAGAAAAAAAAGAGATATAAATGATACTTGAACATGAAATACCGAATGGTTCAAAACTTTATTTTGGCAAATCCGCCAAGATAAAACGCCAGATAGAAAAAACTGCAAGTGATATTCTTGATGCCAACGGCTATGAAGAGATAGTAACTCCTGTTTTTTCCTACCATCAGCATCAAAGTATTGCTGATCAAAGAGAGCTGATTCGTATAAATGATGAAAAAAACAATGCGCTTTCTTTGCGTGCGGACTCGACAATAGATGTTGTACGCATTATAAAAAAAAGACTCGGAAGCAATACGAAACAGAAAAAGTGGTTCTATATTCAGCCTGTGTTTACCTACCCGACAAACGAGCAGTATCAGGTCGGTGTAGAATTTATGGGGGAGAAAAAACTCTCTTGTGTGGCAACACTGGCAATAGAGATTTTTGAGCGCTTACATGTAAAGCCTCTGATGCAGATTTCAAATATTAAAATACCCGAGTTGCTGGTTGCGATGTTTGATGAACTGACTATAGATGACTTCAGGCATATCAACATTGACAAGTTTTTGAATCTCAAAGTCGAATGGCTGAGTGAACTTGTTTATCTGCAGTATGTGGAGCAGATAGATGATGTGCTTCACAAGGTACCTGAAGCAATCAAAAAAGAACTCTTGAAGATGAAAGAACTGTGCGCGGAAATTGCCTGTGAAAATGCTGTTTTGGCACCAATGTATTATGCAAAAATGCTCTATTATGATGAGCTGTTTTTCAGATGTATAGTGGGCAATGAAGTCTATGCACGGGGCGGAAGATATAAAGATTCAGATTTGACATCTGTAGGGTTTGCAATTTATACAGATACTTTGTGTGAAGCATTAGAGCAATAGAAAAAGAGGAAAAGAAAATATGTATACAAATAAAGCAGATGTGATTGTCGGAATCCAGTGGGGAGACGAAGGCAAAGGCAAGATTGTAGATAAACTTGCAATGGAATATGATATGGTTTGTCGCTCCCAGGGCGGGCACAATGCGGGACATACGATTTGGGTGGACGGAGTCAAGTATGCACTGCATCTCATCCCTTCAGGTGTTTTAAATCCAAAAGCAGTCAATGTGGTAGGTAACGGTGTTGTCCTTTCTCCTGTTTCTATTATCAAAGAGATGGAACAGTTTGAAAACCTTGAGGGACGTCTTTATATCTCAGATAAAGCGCATCTCAATCTTGCATACCATGCAGAGATTGACCAGGCAAAAGAGAAACTCAAAGGGGACAAAGCGATTGGAACAACAGGAAAAGGGATAGGACCTGCCTACTCTGACAAAATCAACCGCATCGGACACCGTGTGGGTGAACTGCTGGACCCTGAGAAGTTATGCCAGACTATTTTGGACTATTTTGCGCTCAACAAGCCTATTTTTGATGTTATGGATCTGCATGCACCAAAAAAAGAGGAACTTTTGGCAGAACTTCAAGGCTATAAAGAAAAACTGGCACCGTATATTTACGGATACAACACAGATGGTATGGCGCGCACTGGACAGTGAAGGCAAACGTGTTTTGCTTGAGGGGGCCCAGGGAACGATGCTTGATATCGACCATGGAACCTATCCGTATGTGACTTCTTCTTCAACAGTGAGCGCAGGAGCCTGTACCGGTTTGGGGCTCAATGCCAAAGATATCGGTAAAGTGACAGGGATAGTCAAAGCCTACTGTACCCGTGTGGGTAACGGTCCTTTTCCGAGTGAAGACCTCGGTGAAGCCGGCAGACGTCTTGGGGAACAGGGGAATGAATTTGGAACGACTACAGGCCGGGCCAGACGCTGTGGCTGGTTTGATGCGGTTGCAACCCGTTATGCAAGCCGTTTGAACGGATGTGATGAACTTGCACTGATGAAACTTGATGTTCTTGACGGTTTTGATGAGGTAAAAGTCTGCGTTGCCTATGAATACAAGGGCAAGACTATAGATTATGTACCGATTGATCTGGAAAATGTTACACCGGTTTACAAAACTTTTAAAGGCTGGGACAATTCAGTGGGCGTGAGAACTTTTGAAGAGTTGCCGGCATCTGCGCAGGACTATGTGAAACTTATTGAAGAGATAAGTAAAACAAAAGTCGGTATAATTTCCACATCACCCGAAAGAGAAGATACAATAATTTTATAAGGATACGCCGTGAAAACACGCTTTACCTCTTTGGTACATGTAAAGAAAAACATTATGCAAAAGAGTGAACGTGTTTTGCAAGAGACAAACACAAATCTGCAAAAAGCAAAAAAAGCGCTGGAAGACTCTCTGGCGTTTTTACAGGAAATTTCTCTCCCCTCACATGGAAAAATAGCAGAATTTATGGCAGGAAGGGCACTTTTGGATGCACAAAGAGCCGTGATACAGCATAATCAGGCATGGCTGCAGTATGCAAAAAACGAAGTAGAACAGGCAAAAGAGGCGTTGAAAAAAAACATGATAGAGTATGAAAAGTATAAATATTTAGAGTATGAAGAGATACAAAAAGCACTCAAAAAAATAAAAATAAAAGAGGCAAAAGATTTGGATGAAATTGCTCTGATGACCTATACAAACAAAAGCGAGGAAGCCTCTTGAAATATCTTTTACTTACCGCATTTCTCTGCTCTTCGCTTTTTTCGATACAAAACAGTGACAAACTTTTTGAATGTACCCAGATATTCAATGAAAGAAAAAATGAACTTTTGGTTGAACTTGAACGTATAGATGAGCAAAAACAGGCATTAAATGCCTTGAAAACGGCTACTGAAGAGTTGTTGAAACAAAAAGAGGCAAAACTTTCTTTGAAAGAAGAAGAAGTAAATGCCAAACTGGAGCAGATCAGCGAAAAAGAGAAGAAAATAAAAGCAATGCTTGAGAAAGATGCGCAAATACTCAAAGAGCTGAAATCGACAAAGATGAATAAAATATCGCAAACATTTGCAAAGATGAAAGCTGGGGCTGCGGCAAATGTACTCTCGGACATGGACGAAAAAGAAGCAGCGACTATCTTGCAATCACTTAAACCAAAAGTAGTAGGAAAAATATTAACCAAGATGGATCCAAAAAAAGCATCAAAGTTAACGCAACTATTAGCTAAATAATTGTAAAATACTTAAATTTAATTTATAAGCAGGCTGAATCTATGAAAATATCTCTTAAAACTATTCCCCATATAGCAAATAAAATTGCTGTTGATTTAAACAAAAGTGGTGCTGTTACAATGACAAAAGGGCTTGAAAGTGTCGCACTTGAGGCACAGAAAGTTTTGGAAGAGAATGTCAAACAGGAGATGGCTCTTGAGAAAAAAGTAGATGAGATTTGTGTGGACAATGAAGAAGAGATTGAGTTTATGCTTGCAGATGAGAGACAGCTTTTCTTTATGATTAAGAAAAAACTGGCTCCAGAGTACGGAGTGATTTTGGATTATGAAGAGCGGTATTCGGATATATCGCACAAAATTCTTGATGAACTTTATGAAGAAGATTTGATTCATTTTGAAGTAACGGAAAATCGTATTAAAAACATTATTTACAATGCCATTACCTCTTTTATAGCGGATGCGTCGGAAATTGAAGATGCCGTAATGGATAAGATACGTTCGTATAAGAGAAAATTTATTCCGGGTACTGACGAATTTGACATCTTGCATGAAAAACTTTACAGGGAAGAATTAATGAAAAGAGGAATGGAGTAAACGCATGGAGAGTTCATTGAAAAAAGCTTGGATATATTTACAAAACGGCACTTTTTTGGAAGCAAACAGTTTTGGCGCAGACAAAACAGAAGTCGGTGAAATCGTTTTTAACACCTCTATGAGCGGGTATCAGGAAATTATGAGTGATCCTTCGTATGCAGGACAGTTTGTTACTTTTACAATGCCGGAAATCGGAAATGTCGGTGTAAATGAGCAGGATATGGAAAGTGCAAAAGCTCACGCCAAGGGAATGATAGTAAGAAAATATCAGGGGCGTTATTCAAATTTTCGCGCACAAGACTCACTGCACAATTTTTTAGTTGAAAATGATGTGATGGGCATTTGTGACATTGACACACGCTATTTGACCAAAATGCTTCGAAGTGAAGGATCTATGATGATGGTTGCCTCTACACAGATAAGTGACAAAGAAGAGCTGAAAAAAATTCTCCAAAGCGCACCTCGTATAGAAGAAGTAAACTACATCGAGCAGGTCAGTACAAAAGAGCCGTATCAGCATACTTCAAGCACTTTTTCCTACAGAGCATTCAAATATGATGAGGCACCAAAAGCAGAGGCAAAAATTGTTGCCATAGATTTTGGTGTCAAACGCAATATACTCAATGAGCTTGTCAGTGCAGGCATAGCAGTAGAAGTCATACCGAATGATTTTATCGCCGAAGATTTGATAGAAAAATATCAGGCAAAATTGATTGATGGTGTCTTTTTGTCAAACGGTCCCGGTGATCCGTTGGTTCTTAAACGTGAACAGGAGCAGATTAAAAAAGCTTATAAAGGCAAAAGTACCGATGTTTGGAATCTGTCTGGGACATCAGCTCTTATCAATTTCTCACGGTTATGATACATTCAAACTCAAATTCGGACATCACGGCGGCAACCATCCTGTAAAAAATGAAAAAACAGGGCTGGTAGAGATTACAGCGCAAAACCATAACTACAATGTTCCTGATAATATTGTTGAAATAGCAGAGGTGACGCATACAAATCTTTTTGACGGAACCATTGAAGGTCTGCGTTATAATGATGCACCTGTATTTTCAGTCCAGCATCACCCGGAAGCTTCCCCGGGTCCCAAAGAGAGCCGCTATATATTCAGTGAGTTTTTATCTTTGATAAAAAGATAAAACTCTCTCTTTTTTCGTAATTTTCTTATATAAAACACATAATTCGTAATTAATTGCTTCCTTTTAGAATGATATTAAAAAAAGTGTCATTTTTATGTCACTTTTAAGATAGATTAAACAAATCTATTGTTAATATACAAATGTTGATTAGTCTTTTGAGTGTATTTATGCATTTAAAAGACTTAATTGCTTTGAATCTTAAGGAGGCTATATATGGAGAATCGTCCATTAGAGTACGACTATACGGTTGCAAAGATGTTCATGTTTACTACAATTGTTTTAGGAATTGTAGGCATGACTATCGGTGTGATTTTAGCATTTGAACTTGCTTTTCCTAGTGTAAATACTATACTTGGAAGTGGCTTAGCGGAATATACTAATTTTAGTCGTCTTCGTCCACTGCATACAGATGCAGTTATTTTTGGTTTTACGTTAAGTGGTATATTTGCTACTTGGTATTATGTTGGTCAGAGGGTACTGAAAGTATCGATGGCAGAATCTAAGTTTTTGATGTTAATTGGTAAATTACATTTTTGGCTTTACATTATTGGTGTAGCAGCAGTTGTTGTTTCACTTTTTGCCGGCGTCACAACTTCAAAAGAGTATGCTGAATTTGAATGGCCTATTGATATTGCCATTGTTGTTGTATGGGTACTGTGGGGAGTGAGTGTTTTTGGACTTATCGGTATTCGTCGTGAAAAATCACTTTATATTTCTGTATGGTATTATATTGCAACATTTTTAGGTATTGCAATGCTTTACCTGTTTAACAATATGGAAATACCTACAATGCTTGCAACATCGCCTGCAGGGGAAACAGGAATCGGTGCATGGTATCACTCTATTTCTATGTATGCAGGAACAAATGATGCACTTGTGCAGTGGTGGTATGGACACAATGCGGTTGCATTTGGTTTTACAGTACCTATTGTTGCTATGATTTACTACTTTTTACCAAAAGAGTCTGGGCAAGCGATCTATTCTTATAAATTGTCTTTACTTTCCTTTTGGGGTTTAATGTTTGTATATCTATGGGCCGGTGGTCACCACTTGCTCTACTCGACTGTTCCTGACTGGATGCAGACTATGGGTTCTGTCTTTTCGGTAATTCTTATCTTGCCATCATGGGGTTCAGCGATCAATATGCTTCTTACAATGAAGGGTGAATGGCAACAGGTTGCTGCGTCTCCATTGATTAAGTTTATGGTTCTTGCTTCAACATTCTATATGTTCTCTACATTGGAAGGTCCTATTCAAGCGATTAAATCTGTAAATGCGATTGCGCACTTTACTGACTGGATTGTCGGTCACGTACATGATGGTACGCTTGGTTGGGTCGGCTTTATGATTATTGCGGCACTTTACCATATGGCTCCGCGTGTATTTAAGCGCGAGTTATACTCTAAAGGTCTTATGGCTGCACAATTCTGGATTCAAACTTTAGGTATTGTTCTTTACTTTACTTCTATGTGGATTGCAGGGATTACACAGGGTATGATGTGGCGTGCTCACGATGAGTTCGGTAACCTGGCATATTCATTCATGGATACTGTTGATGTATTACATCCGTACTATGCACTTCGTGGTGTTGGTGGTTTGTTATACCTTGTCGGTTTCTTTATGTTTGCTTACAATATTTACAAAACTATGTCGTCTCGTCCTGTGGAAGAGTCTGAATTACAAAATGCTTCGCCTATGGGCGCTTAAGAAAGGGAGGATTAAATTATGTTTCATTGGTTAGAAAAACACCCGTTCTTTTTTGCGGTAGGTGTATTTGTAGTAATTGCGTTTGCGGGTTTGATTGAAATAATCCCAAACTTTGCACAGGCTTCTCGTCCTGTTATCGGAACAAAACCGATTAGTCTGTTAGAGCAGGCCGGTCGTGATGTTTATATCAAAAACAGTTGTAATGCCTGTCATTCACAGCTGATTCGTCCGTTTAAAGCGGAGACTGACCGTTACGGTCACTACTCTTTAAGTGGTGAGTATGCGTATGACAGACCATTCCTTTGGGGTTCTAAAAGAACAGGTCCGGATTTACACAGAGTAGGGAGCTACAGAACAACAGAGTGGCATGAAAACCACATGAAGGATCCAAAGTCTGTAATGCCTTCAAGTATCATGCCTGGATATCCATGGATGTTTACAAACAGTGCGGATATAGACACTGCATATGCGACACAGTTGACAAATGCACAGTTTTTTGGTGTACCGTACAACAAGCCTGTTCCTATGAAAGACGGGTCAACAACAGTTGTAAAAATGGCTGATTCTCTTGCTGAAGCTCATGCTATGGCATTGGAAGAAGCGAAAAAGATTACAGCAAAAATGAAAGATCAAGACGTTAAAGATGCAGTGGCTGCAGGTAAAATACCTGAAATAGTTGCTTTAATTGCATATTTAAACAGTCTTAAATAGCAAAGGCGTAAATAGTGGACTTTAATGAATTTGCAGCGTATGCGTATTTCTTTTTAGTAGTATTTTTGGTGGTAGTGACATACTCATATATTTACCATCTTTATACAAAAAAGAAAGACTCGAGCGGAGTTGATTATGAACACTATAGTGATATGGCACTGAAGGATGACATAGGGGATACCCCGGTAAAACCTGTGTCAAAGACAGAAGAAAAATAGGAGAGATATATGAATAAGCTTTATCTTTGGGGAATTATCATAACAGCTGCAATGTTGGGTGCAACATATGCAACAGTTGGATACCAAAAAGGCGGTCTCAATGATGATATCGTCAATATGCTTGCGATTGCAGGGGCTGTGGCGCTTGTAATCATTACAGTATTTGTTGTAATCAAGTATGTTCGTCAGATGCAGGTTGATCAGGCAACTGGTGAATTGGCAGATGAGTCATGGGACAATATAGGTGAATATAAAAACCCGGTACCTTTTGGTTGGGCAATTATGTTCTTAGGCACAATGATTTGGGGTATGTGGTATTTTACAATAGGGTATCCGGTAAATGCATTTTCTCAAATCGGTCAGTACAATGAAGAAGTAAAAGAAAAAGATGCTGCATTTGAAAAGAAATATGCAAACATCAAGGGTGAACAACTTGTAAACATGGGTGAATCTGTGTATCTGGTTGAGTGTGTTGCCTGTCACGGTCTTAATGCCGACGGGAACAGTGAAGTGGATGCTGCAGATTTAAATCGCAGAATATCTGCTAAAAGTGTCAAGTATGTAATAAACCACGGTTCTAACAACAAACTTTTAGGAACTGAAATGCCAATGCCGGATCGTAACGGTCTTTTCAATGCGGCAACAGGTGCATTAATCACTGATAAAGAGATTGATGAAGTGGCTGATTATGTTGCAGGCGGATTAAAAGATGCAAACAGTGCAGGGGCAAAAGTGTTTGCCAATGTATGTGCGGCTTGTCATGGTCCTGACGGTAAAGGTATGGCTTATGTTGCTCCGGATATTGCGACTTGGAACCAACAGCTTATTATCAATGTGTTAGACTATGGTAAAAAAGGTGCAATCGGAAAAATGCCTGCAATGGACAGACTGAACCCTAAACAAAAAGAAGCAATTGCAGCATATGTAATGAGCTTGAGTGAAGGAGAATAGCATGAATGAAAATAGAAGTGTTTTTGCTCTTGACGGTGTAACGGGTATGCTGATTGCAACTGTTTTACTGCTCAGCATATTAGTTTTTTTAACTGTAAATGCCTTAAGCGTACAACATGCAAATGCTGAAAACTTTTATCAGATAAAAGATGAAAAATCAATCAAAATGTTTAGCACTGAGAATGCTAAGCATGTTGTTGATGTGAAGTAAGGAGTTCAGAATGGAAAAAATTATTTCTTGGGGCCTTGTAATCATGGCCGCATACACTCTTTGGGCTGTAGTAACTCCGAATCATCTTTACGTTGGTTAGGAACTCTATTTGAAACTTTTAAGAAGAGGGCTTTTTGCCCTCACCCTCACACTGTTATTTCAAACCCAATTATTTGCAGAGTATTTATATAAAGATGAAGTAGTTCATAACCCGAAATTTACCGAAGAGGTGGAAACTTTGGGAAGTGCACTTTATAAGAAAACAGGGATTTCTTTACGCCTGATGATGCTCAAAGAACTTCCAAAAAATGTGACCATGTATGAATATGAAAAAAAAATACTGGAGCAGTTTAGCGAACCTACAGTAGTGTTGACATTTTCAGAGATGAATTCACAGGTAGATATAGAAGCAAACGACGAATCTTTATATAAATATTTTGACAAAAAGCAGGTTCTGAGTCCGGTTACCTCCTATGTACAGGCTTTTATGATGGCGGCCTTTTATGCCAAAAGCTGGGATGATTTTGTCAGTATAATGAGCAATACGGGAGGTACTATTTTGCCTCTTTTAGGCGGAAAAGCAAAAAAAGGCATGATTGCCGACAAATACTCTGCCGCAATGTTTAACGGTTATCTGGATATAGCGCAGCAGATAGCCAAAGCAAAAGGTGTCAAGTTGGGACACGGGTTTGACAGTGATGCAAATCAAACGTCTCTGTTTTATGTAAGAGTATTATTCTACGGTTTTATTTTATATGGTATAGTAATGCTTTTTAAAAGAAGAATTTATAAAATGAGGCATAAAAATGAGCATTATAAAAAGTGGTAGACTCTGGCCTTATGCAATAGGGCTGGCAATTACAGGTGTTTTTGGCTTATGCGTATGGACAATTATAGAAACAAGCAAGGCCGACATACAGCCAAGTGATGATTATATGACAAAATACCAGGATGCAGATGCAAATGCAAACAAACTGATTAAACAGAGAATAGCTTTTGACAAAGCATATAAACTGAAATTTGTTTCAGACAGGATTTCAGAAAATGGTTCGGATGTGAAGTATGCCCTTACAACGAAAGAGGGCAAAGCCGTCAAGGGCGCAAAAATGATTTTGGAAATCAGCCGTCCTGAAGTTGAGACCTACACAAAAACGCTCAAAGATCCTCTCTTTGAAGAGGGTCTTTATGTGTTTCATGATGTGAAATTTCCAAAAACAGGTGTTTGGAACCTGCTGTTAAAAGTTGATGTCGGTGACAAGAGTAGATTTTATGCTATCAAAACAGATACCCGCATCATAAACGACAGAAGCATCCAGGAAGCTTCACAGTACTAAATATGGAGGAGACAACCATAGTCCTTCCGACTGCTCGTGCTATTCGTCACGAGCAGCTTGCTACACAGGAGCAGACGCTCTTTTTACCCAACTACATTACCATGAGCGATTTTATCGCCAAACTTACGCTTGTCAAAGGCTATAAATTTATAGATGATGAGAGCAGAATACTGCTTTTGCTTGAAGCATCGGATTTTAAAGGCTTTGCAAATCTTCAGATTGAGCGTAATTTTTTTACCTTTACCAAAAATTCTTCGTATATCTTTAAATTTTACGAAGAACTGAGTGCAGAACTTTATGATATCAATCTGTTAAGCAGTGCCGATGTTTATGCAGAGTATGAAGAGCATATTGCCATTTTGCAAGAGCTTTACAAACGCTATGAAAAGCTGTGCAATGAAAAAAAACTGCTCGATAGAATATTTCTGCCCAAACTTTATGAATTTAATGCTAGCTATGCAAAAACACATCAAAATGTGACGATTTATTTAGACGGGCATCTGACAAACTTTGAGCTTGAACTGCTGCAAAAGGCGAAGTCGTTTATGTCCATAAAACTTCGTTTCTGGGCGACGCGTTTTAATGAAAAGATGCAAAACAAACTGGGTGAACTTGGGTTTGCACTGGAAGCCGGATTCATATATGAACTCGATTTCAACAGCATCAAAACACTCACAAAAGAAAAAATCCCTACAAATTATCAGCTTACATGTAACAGTTTCAGCGAATCTCTTTTGCAGGTTGCCTTCGTGCAGCAGAAAATTTATGAATTTGTACAAAAAGGCTACAACCCCCAAAACATAGCCGTTATTTTGCCCAATGAAACCGCAGCACCGATACTCAAAAGTTTTGATCAAAAATGTAATCTGAACTTTGCAATGGGAGAGTCGTTTCGTCACTCCGGAGTCTATAAAAAAATCGAAGCAACATTAAACGCCATAGAACAGGACTCCAAAGAGAATGAGGCGCGTATGCAAAGAGTGGGGGATGAACTTTTTTTACTTCTGCACGGACTCTATTATAAAAAAGTTTCAGAGATTGATTTTATACAAAAAATGCAGGAAGTGGCTGGTTTTTTTACCAACAGACAGGAGAAGAAAATATTGAACGAGGAGTTGCATAAAATAGAAAAACTTTTGCCTTTTATGCAGGATATGGGCGTAAAATCACTCTTAAATATTTTTATGCAGCGTCTGGCTTTGAGAACTGTGGATGATGTCCGTGGGGGCAAAGTGACGGTAATGGGGGTACTTGAGACAAGAAGTGTCCATTTTGATGCGGTGATTATTATAGATTTTGATGATAAAAATGTCCCAAAACGCAGTGACAAAGATATGTTTTTAAATACACAGATACGAAAAGCCGCCTCTTTGCCGACGATGGGAGACAGAGAAAGCCTGCAAAAACATTACTACCAAATGCTGATATCACGCTCAAAAGAGGTGGCAATCGCCTATGTCAACTCAAGTGAGAGCAGCGGTTCGAGGTTTTTAAAACAACTCGGCATTACACAGAAAAACGAGCACAGCGAGCTGGACTACGCTGAAATTCTCTTTCAGCGAAGAGAATCAGGTTTGCTAAAAGAAGAGGAGATAGTGCAAGAGTACAGTTTTAAAAATGTAGCACTCTCTGCCAGCAGGCTGAAAACCTTCCTTACATGTAAGCGTAAATATTATTATAAATACATTCAACATATAAAAAACCATGAAATTCCAAAAGATATGCCTCAGGAGTACGAAATAGGCAATGTTGTGCACAGTGCCCTAAAAGCAGTCTATGAAAAACAGAATTTTTACACGGATGCCGAAAAACTCAAAAAAGATATCAACAAAGCTCTGGATGAATTTTGCGGGGAGAGTGAGCTTGACAAGTATCTTGTTGCGATGCAAAAAAAGCGTCTGGAGCCTTTTGCAGAGGCTGAAACAGAACGGTTTGAAAAAGGCTGGAGAGTATTTAAAACAGAAGAGCTTTTGGAAACGAATTTTGCAGGCATGAAAATTGTCGGTCAAATCGACAGAATAGACAAAAAAGAGAATCTTATCGAGGTCCTTGACTACAAAACAGGTGCCTACACGCTTTACAATAAAAACAACTATACAGAGGCAACGGACTTTCAGCTTGAATTTTATGCTCTTTTAGCCGGTGGTTTTGGAAATGTCGAGCGTTGCGGTTTTTATGATTTGAAAGAGTGCCAAATCATCCCGGAAGCATTTTTGCAAGAAAAAACAGAAATACTAAAATCTCACATCAAAGATCTCCTTGCCATAGAGTCCGTCAACTTTGAAAAATGTGAAGAGACAAAACCCTGCCAGTTTTGTGAATATGCCATTATGTGCAATAGAGATTAATTGTAAGTACAATGCAAAATATTATTTATGAATATAGTGAAATTGAAAATAAAGAACTGAAAAGCCACATCGTTAATACCACTAAACTTCATAAATATTTTAAACTTGATTGGAATATCTTAAAATCACAACAATATTGCGGGATACTGAATTTTGGGGATGAAGATTTTTATTTATTGCCTAAAATTATCAAAAAAGATGATGAAATTAATTTAGATATTTTTATTTATATGTTGATGTATGTGTATGATATAAAGTTAGAAAATGAAAATATTGCTTCTTGTAAAAATGAAAAACACAATATTTTAGAAGTTTTTATACAACTCTTTGCACGAGGGCTATTTAAAGAATTTCAGGCAGGGATTTATAAGGAGTATGTTACCGAAAAAGAGAACTTAACGACATTACGGGGAAAGTATCTCATAAATGAAAATCTGAAATATAACTTTGTAAAAAACAAAATTTATTGTGAATATGATGAGTTTAGTATGGACAACAGACTTAATCAATTTTTCTTGTATGCCATTAAAAGTTTACTATCATTTGCTAAAAATAAAAAGTTGCTAAAACAGTGTGAACTTGTACTTGACGAAGTTCAAGTGAAACAGTTTGATATAAATAGATTAGATATAAACTTTAATCGACTCAATAACAGGTTTAAAGCGAATTTTGAGTTTGCACTTTTATTATTACGCCAATTAATTCCACTTTTTGAAAAAGATAAAAAAAGTTTTGCCTTTTTATTTGATATGAATATACTTTTTGAACGATTTGTTGGTAAAATGATAAAAGCGCGTGAGCTAAACACACAATTACAAAGTTATGATGTCTATAAAGATTTGACTTTAAAACCTGACATCATTGTAGGTAACTTGATAATAGATACAAAATATAAGAAGTTAAACGCACTAAGAGACATTAAAAGAGATGATAAGTTTCAGATGTATGTTTATGGCAATAATTATAAAATAAAAAATACAATGCTATTGTATCCAAAACATTTAAAGAATTTTGATAATGATTTGGTTCTGGGTGTCAATGAAAACGGGATTAATATGAAGATAAAAAGTTTGGATTTAGGGTTTGATGGGTGTGGGTATGGTGAGTATATAAAAGAAATTAAATTGAGAGTAAAGGATATTTTAGATGGCATATTATTTTAATGGAAAACGCATTAATGCGTTAAATAGATTGGTTATAGAAATTGTTAAAAAATATGTAAGTGAACATCCAAATATTTCATATATTGATTTAAAAAAAGTATTTCGAGATGAAATAGGTGGATCAAGAGGAATTATTAAAAATAAACAAGATTTTGAGATTTGGAAACAAAATATTAAAGATCCTGAAAAAAGATTTTTTATAAAAGATAATGAGATTGTTAAGCTAGCAAATGATGAAGTATATATAAATCAAGGTTGGGGTGGAGATTGGCAAGATTCCAAGAGTGGAAAAATTAAAGAAGGAAATAAAAAAAGATTTTTAGAATTTGCAAAAAATGAATTGCACTATGAGATAGAAATAGACAGTATTAATGAGGAAGAAAAAGATTTAATTAGAGAAGATAAAAATATATTAAATATTAAAAACATAATCCTTTATGGTGCTCCAGGTGTTGGTAAAACTCATAATTACCAAAATCTAATTTCTATGATTGAAGAGGGAAAAAGTCAAAAAGAGATATTTGACACTATTTCACAAAATGAAAAAGTGAGTTTAAATGATGAAATTTTTCAAACCATACAAGACGAAAAAAGAGTAGAATTTGTAACATTTCATCAGAGTTATTCTTATGAAGATTTTATAGAAGGTTTCCGACCGAATGAAAATGGAAATATTGAGTTAGAAGATGGAATATTTAAAAGAGTGTCAGCTAAAGCTATAAATCAAGTGAAAGAAAAAGAGCTTAAACATATCTCTTTTGATGAAGCGTACGATATATTTAGAACGAGTTTTATAAATGAAGAATTAGAAACATTAAAAAAAGTGACGGGTGCTAGTATTATCATTCATGATGTAAAAGAAAAAACAATTTTACTTCAATCTGAAAATGCTAAAGATTCTCAATATGTTAAAAAGAATGATTTAGGAACCGTGGTGAATGCAATGTTGCGGGATAAGATTCATAAACCAGTAGATATTAAAAATTTAGATGTAAAAAAAGATACTATTTCTTTATCAGATTTTTATTATCCATTAGCCAAAAAAATTGTTGAGATAATTAAGAAAAATCGAGTTGATGTAAAAAATGAAAAGAATTTTTACATAGTAATAGACGAAATAAACAGAGGGAATATATCTAAAATTTTTGGTGAACTTATCACGCTTATAGAAGAAGATAAGAGAGATATTTATGAAGTGACACTTCCATACTCTAAGGAGAAATTTAAAGTGCCTTCAAATCTTTATATTATTGCAACGATGAATTCAACTGATAAATCAATAGCGACAATAGATATAGCACTGAGACGAAGATTTACATTTTTAAAGATGAAACCAAATCTTGAATTAGTTAAAAACGACAGTGCTAGAGAATGTATGCAGGAACTAAACAATTACATTACTGCAAAGTTAAGTGAAGATTACCAACTTGGGCATAGTTATTTTATGAATGTACAAAATGATGAAGATTTAATATTTGTAAAAGAGTATAAAATAAAACCGCTTTTAGAAGAGTATTTTTATGCCGATGAAAAAAGTGCAGATGAGATAATGAAAGAGGTCTTGAGAGAAAAATAATGGCTAAGTTTGTTATTTACAGAAATGCTATAATACACTTAAGAAAGCAAAAAGAGGTATATTATTATGACAAAACGTGATGTACTTAATTATTTAAAAGAACATTATCCCGAGTTTCATAAACAATATGCGGTTGAAAAAATTGGGTTGTTCGGAAGTTATGCAAGAGATGAAGCAACACCGCAGAGTGATATAGATATTTTTGTAAAAATGAGACCTAATATGTTTGATATGATTGCTATAAAAGAGCAGATAGAAGATGATTTGCATACAAAAGTTGATATTGTCCGTGAACATAAAAATATGAAACCTTTTTTCTTAGAAATGATTCAAAAAGATTTGATTTATGCTTAGTGATAAACAAAGAATGATTTTGTCCACACTTGATGATATACGAATATCATTAGAACTCATTATTCAAAGATGCCAAAGAATAAATTCAAGTGATGATTTTTTAAAAAACGATGAGGGACTTTTAAAACTTGATAGTATCTCAATGAGACTAATTGCTATTGGAGAGGGCTTTAAAAATATTGATAAATTGTCTGAGGGAAAAATATTGCCTCAGTATCCAAATATTCCGTGGAGACAGGTAAAGGGGGTGCGAGATGTCTTATCTCATCACTATTTTGATTTGGATGCGGAGGTAATATTTGAAATTTGTCAAAATGACATACAAAATCTTTTAGAAGCAACTGTTGAAATAATAAAAGATCTTCATGTCTAAGTTTATAAATAATCTTGCCTACGAAGCAAGTGCGGGGAGTGGGAAGACTTTTATGCTTGTTGTGCGCTATCTTGCTCTGCTTTTTAAAGGGGCGGAGCCTGCGAAGGTTTTGGCGCTTACTTTTACAAACAAAGCGGCTGCCGAGATGAGTGAGCGGATTGTTGAGACACTGCAGGCCTTGGAATCACGTATGGAACTGTATGAGATTGCCAAAGAGTGCGGGATGTCCGAAAAAGAGATTCTGGCAAAACGGTCGCAAATTTTGGCCGAGTTTTTGAATGCCCATACAAAGATTATGACCATAGACAGCTTTTTTGCGCAGATTTTGAGAAAATTTTCTCTGTATGCCTCTTTGATGCCCGATTTTTCAACGGCGAATGCCCAGCATGAAGTCAAACTGATGTCTCGTTTTTTAAAAGAGGTGAGTGTTGCCAACAAACGCAAGACGCTTATCAATCTCTCTTTGGAATCAAACAAACGTGTCAGTGATATTTTTGCACTGCTGGATGATTTTTATCTTAAAAAAGAGGAACTTTCTCATCTGAAGTTTCAAAAAAAATCGACACAGGCGTATGAAGAGGAGGCGATGCAGGGGCTCTCTTTGTTGCAAAATATTGTAAAAAACTGCAAAGAGGCATCGGCGACACTGCAAAAAGCCGTTGTTGCTCAAAATTTTGAAGCACTCAAAGCAAAAACATGGGTCTATAAAGAGAGTCTGAACTACTGGGTCTTTAAAAAATGTTTTACACCTGAGATGGATGCACAGTTACATGTAATCCAAAATGCCATCAAAGCACATGCAAAGGCAAAAGAGCAGAACTTCTTTTATGCTTTGAATGAACTTGTAGAACTTTACAAAAAAGCAAAAAAAGCACTCTATGTTGATGAGGGGGAACTCAGCTTTTCTGATGTGACGCTTCTGGTGTATGAAATTTTGCACCGTCTTAATGAAAGTGAATTTTTATACTTTCGCCTCGATGCAACGATAGAGCACATGCTGCTTGATGAGTTTCAAGATACCAGCGTGCTGCAGTATGAGATTTTAAAACCGCTTATTACAGAGATAACTTCGGGTGCGGGTGTCTGCAGTGAGGGAAGTTTTTTCTTTGTGGGGGATGTGAAACAGTCTATTTACCGTTTTAGAGGAGGTGTGTCGGCACTTTTTGGGGAGGTGGCAAAAGAGCACCGTACCGAGGTGAAGAAACTCTTGACAAATTACCGTTCGCAAAAAGAGGTCATAGAGTTTGTCAACAGAGTCTTTGCGGATAAAATAAAAAACTACACCCCTCAGCTTGTTCGCAAAGAGGCACAGGGCGGTTTTGTCGAAGTGATTGCAGACGAGGAGCTTCTGGATGCACTGGTTGAGCAGGTAAAGCGCTTGATAGATCTGGGCGCAGATGTGAATGACATTGCCGTTTTATGTGCAACCAACAGCGACGGACAGGTCATTAAAAACAGACTTGACGCACAAAATATAGAGGTTGTCACAGAAACAACCACGAAGCTCATCAACCAAAGAAGTGTCAAGGCTGTTTTGGAGTACTTGAAATATCTCTATTTCAGAGAAGAGATTTATAGACAGAATTTTTTTGCTTTGATAAATCAGGAGGTCAGGGCTGTTGCCAATGTAGATTTTAACAGTGTCAGACTTGTGGATGTTGTGAAGAGATGTATAGAGGAGTACCGGCTTTTTCAGGATGATTTTCATCTTATTCGCTTTTTAAGTGCTGTATCCAAATATGCAGATATTGAAGCGCTTTTGTTTGAATATGAAAGACTTGATACTTCTGCAGCGGCAGCTGACATCAGCGGAGTGAGGGTTTTAACGGTACATAAATCAAAAGGTCTGGAGTATGAGCATGTCATTGTCATGGACAGACTGAAGAAAGCTCCTGCCCCAAGAGATGCCATTATTTACAATTATGACGGTATCAAACTGCAAAATCTTTACCTGAGAACAAAAAACAGAGAGCTTATTGACCATGATTATGCCTAT